>NZ_JNXR01000013.1:0-232009 GCF_000725475.1 Streptomyces durhamensis | reverse complement strand
ACGGCGCAGGGAGTTGCCGAGGGTGTAGCCGAAGCCCGGCTCCAGCGGCTCGATCACGAACCGGGAGCGGAACTCGTCGACGACCTCTTCGGTCAACGAGGGACGCTGAGCGATCAGCATGTGTGGATCAGATCCTTCATTCGTGGACGCCCGCTATTTGACGCCCGACGGAATCCGCACCCGTGAAAAGTGCGGGTACTGCAAGGGTACGGGCGGTACGCCCTTACGGAGCCGTACCGCCCGAACCCTGAGCCAGACGAAGGCCGTGCGTCAGACGCGGCGGCGCTTCGGCGGACGGCAGCCGTTGTGCGGGGTCGGGGTGACGTCCTGGATGGAGCCGACCTCGAGGCCCGTGGCCTGCAGGGAGCGGATCGCGGTCTCACGACCGGAGCCCGGGCCCTTGACGAACACGTCGACCTTGCGCATGCCGTGCTCCTGAGCGCGGCGGGCAGCCGACTCGGCGGCCATCTGCGCGGCGAACGGCGTGGACTTCCGGGAGCCCTTGAAGCCGACGTGGCCGGCGGAGGCCCAGGAGATCACGTTGCCCGACGGGTCCGTGATGGAGACGATCGTGTTGTTGAACGTGCTCTTGATGTGCGCGTGGCCGTGAGCGACGTTCTTCTTTTCCTTGCGGCGCACCTTCTTGGCAGCGCCCTGACGACCCTTGGGGGGCATCTATAACTCCTACGGGAGGTGGTCGGTCCTACAGCGAAGACCGCTGGACGGCGAGTCCGCTGCGGACTACTTCTTGCCCGGCTTCTTCTTACCGGCGATGGCGCGACGCGGGCCCTTGCGGGTGCGGGCGTTGGTGCTGGTGCGCTGACCGCGGACGGGCAGACCGCGACGGTGACGGAGACCCTGGTAGCAACCGATCTCGACCTTGCGGCGGATGTCGGCCTGGATCTCGCGACGGAGGTCACCCTCGGTCTTGATGTTGTTGTCGACGTACTCGCGGATCGCGACCAGCTGCTCTTCGGTCAGGTCACGAACACGGGTGTTCGGGTCGATACCGGTCTCGGCCAGCGTCTGCTGCGAGAGCGTCCGGCCGATGCCGAACACGTAGGTGAGGGCGACCTCCACGCGCTTTTCGCGCGGGATGTCAACACCGGAAACGCGTGCCATTCAATGGCTCCTGGTGATCTTCGGAGGTCTTCCGCAGAACCGGCTCCCGGCCGCCGTACCAGGTACGAACCGGGTCCCCGGCCTCCGAACCGGGGGTGTCGAGCCGTTCACGACGGCTCGGGTTCTGCGTATGAACAATTCAGCTCGCGTCGCGCGAATCTCTGCGATAGAGGTGCAGAGGGTGATGGTCGTGCGTCAGCCCTGGCGCTGCTTGTGGCGCGGGTTCTCGCAAATGACCATGACCCGACCGTGACGGCGGATCACCCTGCACTTGTCGCAGATCTTCTTGACGCTCGGCTTGACCTTCATGGGATTGAGGTTCTCCGGGTCAGTGCCACCACCCCGCCAAGGACGGGATGCGGGCAAGATCTACTTGTAGCGGTAGACGATCCGGCCACGCGTCAGGTCGTACGGAGACAGCTCCACCACGACCCGGTCGTCAGGGAGGATACGGATGTAGTGCATACGCATCTTGCCGCTGATGTGTGCCAGGACCTGGTGGCCGTTCTGGAGCTCGACCTTGAACATGGCGTTCGGCAGAGACTCGACGACAGTGCCCTCGATCTCGATGGCACCTTGCTTCTTGGCCACGCTTCGCCCTTCGAATCGACTACCTTGATCGACTCCCCCGCTTTTCCCTTACGGGCGCATGCGGACATGCGGGTGCACGAGAGCCGACGAGTCAGTCTACGTCGGCGCACCCGGAAACGCGAATCGAGGAAGTCTGCCCCACGGGGGTGATCCCTACGCCAGGGGGTCGGGGGCGGCGGTGATGCCGTACTCGGCGAGCTTCGCCTTGCCCCCGTCGGGAGCGGTGAGGACCAGGGGTCCCTCGGTCGTCAGGGCCACCGAGTGCTCCCAGTGGGAGGACCAGGTGCCGTCGGTCGTGATGACCGTCCAGTCGTCGGACAGGACCTCGGTGCGCGGGGTGCCCAGGGAGACCATCGGCTCGATGGCGAGGCAGAAGCCGGGCACCAGCTTGGGGCCCTTGCCCCGGCGGCGGTCGACGTAGTTCAGCAGATGCGGGTCCATGTGCATCTCGGTGCCGATGCCGTGGCCGCCGTAGTCCTCGATGATCCCGTACTTGCCGCCGCCGGGCTTGGGCTGGCGGCGGATGTAGGTCTCGACGGCCCGGGAGATGTCGACCAGGCGGTTGCCCTGCTTCATGGCCGCGATGCCGGCCCACATCGACTCCTCGGTCACCCGGGAGAGCTCGACCAGCTCCGGCGCGTGACCGGAGCCCACGAAGGCCGTGTAGGCGGCGTCACCGTGCCAGCCGTCGATGATCGCGCCGCAGTCGATGGAGATGATGTCGCCGTCCTTGAGGACGACGTCGTCGGAGGGGATGCCGTGGACGACGACGTCGTTCACGGAGGTGCAGATGGTCGCGGGGAAGCCGCCGTAACCCAGGAAGTTCGACTTGGCGCCGTGCTCGGCGAGCACCTTGCGGGCGACCTCGTCCAGGTCCTTGGTGGAGGCGCCGGGCACCGCGGCCTCACGGGTCGCCGCGTGGATGGCGGCTACGACCAGGCCCGCCGCACGCATCTTGGCGATCTGCTCGGGCGTCTTGATCTGCACCATGGGGGCCTGCGCTCTCCGTCACTCACGTCGACTGGGTTACCTGTACAACAGTACGGCCGCGGCGCCCCGGGAATACCCCGGACCAGGTCTGGGGGGAGGGCACCGCGGCCGGAAGGACCGCGATCTACTTGTTCTCGGCCTTCTCGCGCTTCAGGGCTTCCAGCGCCCGCTGCGTGATCTCGTCCACCGGGCCCAGGGAGGAGATCGTCACGACCAGGCCCTGCGCCTTGTAGTAGTCGATGATCGGCTCGGTCTGCGTGTGGTAGACCTCGAGCCGCTTGCGGACGGTGTCCTCGGAGTCGTCGTCGCGCTGGTACAGCTCACCGCCGCAGACGTCGCAGACGCCTTCCTTCTTCGGCGGGCTGTACGTCACGTGGAAGACGTGCGACGACTCGTTGCGGCAGACGCGCCGGCCGGCGATCCGCTTGACGACCTCGTCCTCCGGGACCTCCAGGTCCAGGACCGCGTCCAGCGTGATGCCCTCGGTGCGCAGCAGCTCGTCCAGCGCCTCGGCCTGGGAGACGTTCCGCGGGAAACCGTCCAGCAGGAAGCCGCCCTCGGCGTCCGGCTGCTCCATACGGTCCTTGGCCATCGCGATGGTCACCTCGTCCGGGACGAGGTTTCCGGCGTCCATGTAGGACTTCGCGAGCTTGCCCAGCTCGGTCTGCCGGCTGATGTTGGCCCGGAACAGGTCACCCGTGGAGATGTGCGGGACCGCCAGCTTCTCTGCGAGGCGGACGGCTTGCGTTCCCTTACCGGCACCCGGCGGCCCGACGAGGACGATACGCATCAGCGGAGGAACCCTTCGTAATTGCGCTGCTGGAGCTGGCTCTCGATCTGCTTCACCGTCTCGAGACCGACACCCACGATGATCAGGATGCTGGTACCACCGAACGGGAAGTTCTGGCTTGCCCCGAAGCCCACCAACGCCATTGTCGGTACGAGAGCGATCAGACCCAGATACAGCGAACCCGGCCAGGTGATCCGGTTGAGCACATAGCTGAGGTACTCAGCGGTCGGTCGGCCAGCCCGGATGCCCGGGATGAAGCCACCATACTTCTTCATGTTGTCGGCGACTTCCTCGGGGTTGAAGGAGATCGCCACGTAGAAGAACGCGAAGAACACGATGAGCAAGAAGTACAGACTGATGTAAATCGGGTGGTCGCCCTTGGTCAGGTTGTTCTGGATCCACTGCTTCCAGCTCGAATTACCCCCCGCGAACTGCGCCACGAGTGCCGGGATGTAGAGCAGCGAGGAGGCGAAGATGACGGGAATCACACCCGCCTGGTTCACCTTGAGCGGGATGTACGTGGACGTACCACCGTAGGAACGACGACCGATCATGCGCTTGGCGTACTGCACCGGGATGCGGCGCTGGGCCTGCTCGACGAAGACGACCAGACCGACCATGACCAGGCCGACCAGGATGACGGTGCCGAACTCGATCCAGCCGCCGGCCAGGGTGCCCTGCTTCTTGATGGCCCACAGCGCGGACGGGAAGGTCGCGGCGATCGAGATGAACATCAGGATCGACATGCCGTTGCCGATGCCGCGGTCGGTGATCAGCTCACCGAGCCACATCACGACGCAGGTACCCGCGGTCATGCAGATGACCATCGTGATCGTCGCGAAGATCGCCTGGTCGGGGACGATGCTCGACGCGACCGAGCAGCCGTTGAAGAGCGCGCCGCTGCGGGCGGTGGCGACCAGGCCGGTGCCCTGCAGGATGGCGAGGGCCACGGTGAGGTAGCGGGTGTACTGCGTGATCTTCGCCGTACCGGCCTGGCCCTCCTTCTTCAGGGCCTCCAGGCGCGGGATGACCACGGTCAGCAGCTGAAGGATGATGCTGGCCGTGATGTAGGGCATGATGCCGAGCGCGAAGACCGTGATCTGCAGCAGCGCACCGCCGCTGAACATGTTCACGAGACCGAACAGGCCCTGGTTGCCCTGTGCCTCGGTCACACACTGCTGGACGGCCTTGTAGTTGACGCCGGGGATCGGGATGTGGGTACCGACCCGGTAGACCACGATGATGGCCAGCGTGAAGAGCAGCTTCTTGCGCAGGTCGGGCGTCCTGAACGCCCGGGCGAACGCGGTGAGCACGGTGCCTCCTGCGACCCCCGCGCAACTGCGTCAAGGGTGACGGTCTTGAGGTTCGACGGATACAGACAAATAGCTAACGGTCAACTGCCGCTCAGGGTGCCCCATGGGAAGCACCCGTTGAAAGTGGGCAGTGCTGGCCACCTTACCGGCGAGAGCACCCCCCTAGGAACGACCGACCGGGGATACCCCTTTTGTGGGGTATCCCCGGTCGGGATCGTTCACGTCATCGAGGGACCTGAGGAACTCAGACCAGCTCGGTGACCGTACCGCCGGCGGCGGTGATCTTCTCCTTGGCGGAGCCGGAGACGGCGTCGACCGTCACCTGCAGCGCCACGGAGATCTCGCCCTGGCCGAGGACCTTGACGAGGCTGTTCTTGCGAACGGCACCCTTGGCCACCAGACCCTCGACCGTGACCTCGCCACCCTCGGGGTAGAGCGCGGCCAGCTTGTCGAGGTTCACCACCTGGAACTCGGTCTTGAACGGGTTCTTGAAGCCCTTCAGCTTCGGGAGGCGCATGTGCAGCGGCATCTGGCCACCCTCGAAGCGCTCCGGAACCTGGTAGCGGGCCTTGGTGCCCTTGGTACCACGACCGGCCGTCTTACCCTTCGACGCCTCACCACGACCGACACGGGTCTTGGCGGTCTTGGCGCCCGGGGCGGGACGGAGGTTGTGGATCTTGAGCGGGTTCTGCTCCGCCATGATCAGTCGACCTCCTCGACCGTCACGAGGTGGCGGACGGTGTGCACCATGCCGCGGAACTCGGGGCGGTCCTCCTTGACGACCTGCGTGTTGATGCCCTTGAGACCAAGGGAACGCAGGGTGTCACGGTGGTTCTGCTTGCTGCCGATGTAGGACTTGACCTGCGTGATCTTGAGCTGAGCCATGATTACGCACCCGCCCCGGCACGCGCACGCAGCAGGGCCGCGGGAGCGACGTCCTCGAGCGGCAGACCACGGCGGGCCGCGATCTCCTCGGGACGCTGCAGACCCTTCAGGGCCGCCACGGTCGCGTGCACGATGTTGATCGCGTTGTCGGAGCCGAGCGACTTCGACAGCACGTCGTGGATACCGGCGCACTCGAGCACGGCACGCACCGGGCCACCGGCGATAACACCGGTACCCGGGGACGCGGGCTTGAGCAGCACGACGCCGGCAGCCTTCTCACCCTGGATGGGGTGCGGGATGGTGCCCTGGATACGGGGGACCTTGAAGAAGTGCTTCTTGGCCTCCTCAACACCCTTGGCGATGGCGGCCGGCACCTCCTTGGCCTTGCCGTAACCGACACCCACGGTGCCGTCACCGTCGCCCACCACGACCAGCGCGGTGAAGCTGAAGCGACGACCACCCTTCACAACCTTGGCGACGCGGTTGATCGCGACGACGCGCTCAACGTACGCGGTCTTCTCGGCGGCAGCTGCGCCGCCGTCACGGCCCTTCCGGTCCCGCCGCTCGCCGCCACCGGCACCGCCACCGCGGCGCTGGGGTCCAGCCATTGGAATTACCTCTCTCTGTCTCCGCTAGCTACGGAACCGACTCAGAACTTGAGTCCGGCCTCGCGGGCGGCGTCCGCCAGGGCGGCGATGCGCCCGGCGTACTGGTTACCACCACGGTCGAACACGACGGCCTCGACACCGGCGGCCTTGGCACGCTCGGCGACCAGGGCGCCGACCTGCTTGGCCTGCGCGGACTTGTCCGCCTCGCCACCGCGGATCGACGCGTCCAGGGTGGACGCCGACGCCAGGGTGTGGCCCTTCAGGTCGTCGATCACCTGCGCCACGATGTGGCGGTTGGAGCGGGTCACGACCAGACGGGGGCGCTCCGCCGTACCGGAGATGTTCTTGCGGATCCGGATGTGACGGCGCTTGATCGCGGCGCGCTTGTAGGCGTCGCCCTTGAGGATCTTCTGCCCGTATGCCATGGCTTACTTACCCGCCTTTCCGACCTTGCGGCGGATGACTTCGCCCTCGTACTTGACGCCCTTGGCCTTGTACGGGTCGGGCTTGCGCAGCTTGCGGATGTTGGCCGCAACCTCGCCGACCTTCTGCTTGTCGATGCCCTCGACCGAGAAACGGGTGGGGGTCTCCACCTTGAAGGTGATGCCCTCGGGGGCCTCGACGAGGATCGGGTGGCTGTAACCGAGAGCGAACTCCAGGTTCGAACCCTTGGCGGTCACTCGGTAACCGACACCGCTGATCTCGAGCTTCTTCACGTAACCCTGGGTCACGCCGGTGATCATGTTCGCCACCAGCGTGCGGGAGAGGCCGTGCAGGGCCTTGCTCTGACGCTCGTCGTTCGGGCGGGTCACCTGCAGGGTGCCGTCCTCGCCCTTAGCGATGTCGATCGGAGCCGCGACAGTGTGGGTCAGCGAACCCTTGGGGCCCTTGACCGCGACCGTACGGCCGTCGATGGTGACGTCCACGCCGGCGGGAACCGCGATGGGGAGCTTGCCGATACGCGACATAGCTGTTTCCTCCGTTCCCTTCTGCTACCAGACGTAGGCGAGGACTTCCCCACCCACGCCCTTCTTGCCGGCCTGCTTGTCGGTGAGGAGCCCGTGCGACGTGGAGATGATCGCCACGCCCAGGCCGCCGAGCACCTTCGGCAGGTTGGTGGACTTCGCGTACACCCGGAGACCGGGCTTGGAGATCCGCTTGATGCCCGCGATGGAGCGCTCACGGTTCGGGCCGAACTTCAGCTCGAGGACGAGGTTCTTGCCGACCTCGGCGTCCTCGACACGCCAGCCCGTGATGAAGCCCTCCTGCTGGAGGATCTCCGCGATGTGAGACTTGATCTTGGATGCCGGCATCGTCACGGAGTCGTGGTACGCCGAGTTCGCGTTCCGCAGACGCGTCAGCATGTCTGCGATCGGATCAGTCATGGTCATGAATTGGCCTGTGGCCTTTCTCGCCGGGGTTTCCTATATGCGCCATCCCTCTCCCCGTACTTCTTGAGACGGGACGGGTGCGGTGCGGGGACCTACGGCGTAGTAAGTCGTTCAGGGCGGCAGAGGCCCAACCCTCCTAGCCTAAGCCATGAGGGGTGGCGCCCCTGCCGTCCCGGTTGCTTACCGAGAGGTCCAGGAATCCCTGAAAGTGGGGATTACCAGGAGCTCTTGGTCACGCCCGGCAGCTCGCCACGGTGAGCCATCTCACGAAGGCACACGCGGCAGAGGCCGAACTTGCGGTACACGGAGTGCGGACGGCCGCAGCGCTGGCAGCGGGTGTAGCCACGCACACCGAACTTGGGCTTGCGAGCAGCCTTGGCAATCAGAGCCTTCTTCGCCATCTCGCTCACGCCTCCTTGAACGGGAAGCCGAGGTGACGAAGGAGCGCGCGGCCCTCAGCGTCGTTGGTCGCCGTGGTGACCACGGTGATGTCCATGCCCCGGGTACGGTCGATCTTGTCCTGGTCGATCTCGTGGAACATGACCTGCTCCGTGAGACCGAAGGTGTAGTTGCCACGGCCGTCGAACTGCTTGGGGGACAGACCACGGAAGTCGCGGATGCGCGGCAGCGCGAGCGACAGGGTGCGGTCCAGGAACTCCCACATGCGGTCGCCACGGAGCGTGACGTGGGCACCGATCGGCTGGCCCTCACGCAGCTTGAACTGCGCGATGGACTTGCGGGCCTTCGTGACGGCCGGCTTCTGACCGGTGATGGTGGTCAGGTCGCGGATCGCGCCCTCGATCAGCTTCGAGTCACGGGCGGCGTCGCCGACACCCATGTTGACCACGATCTTGACGAGGCCGGGAACCTGCATGACGTTCTCGTACTTGAACTCGTCACGCAGCTTGCCCGCGATCTCCTCGCGGTACTTCGTCTTCAGACGCGGAGTGGTGGTGGTAGCCATCAGATGTCCTCACCCGTCCGCTTGGCAACGCGGATCTTGTTGCCCTCTTCGTCGAAGCGGTAGCCGACACGCGTGACGACCTTGTTGCCGTCCTTCTCCACGACCAGCTGAACGTTGGACACGTGGATCGGGGCCTCGGTGGTCACGATGCCGCCGGCCTGGGAACCGCGAGCGGTCGGACCGGCCTTGGTGTGCTTCTTGACCCGGTTGACACCCTCGACCAGGACACGCTCCTCGCGCGGGAAAGCGGCAATGACCTTGCCCTGCTTGCCCTTGTCCTTACCGGTGATGACCTGGACCAGGTCGCCCTTCTTGATCTTCATGCTTACAGCACCTCCGGCGCGAGCGAGATGATCTTCATGAACTTCTTCTCGCGCAGCTCACGGCCGACCGGGCCGAAGATGCGGGTGCCGCGAGGGTCGCCGTCGTTCTTCAGAATGACGGCGGCGTTCTCGTCGAAGCGGATGTACGAGCCGTCCGGACGGCGGCGCTCCTTGACGGTGCGAACGATGACCGCCTTGACGACGTCACCCTTCTTCACGTTGCCACCGGGGATCGCGTCCTTGACGGTGGCGACGATGACGTCACCGATGCCCGCGTAGCGGCGACCGGAGCCACCGAGCACACGGATGCAAAGGATCTCCTTCGCACCAGTGTTGTCGGCGACGCGCAGTCGCGACTCCTGCTGGATCACGTCTATCTCCTGGTTGTCTGCCGGTTCCCGGGGCGGGCTGCGAAAGTTTCACACCCGCCCCGAGCCTGGCGGAACGATGCCTAGGGGGTCCCCCTAGGAGGGATTACTTGGCCTTCTCGAGGATCTCGACGACGCGCCAACGCTTCGTCGCGGACAGCGGCCGGGTCTCCATGAGGAGGACACGGTCGCCGACACCCGCGGCGTTCTGCTCGTCGTGCGCCTTGAGCTTGTTCGTACGGCGGATGACCTTGCCGTACAGCGCGTGCTTGACGCGGTCCTCGACGGCGACGACGACGGTCTTGTCCATCTTGTCGCTGACGACGAGACCCTCACGGGTCTTGCGGAAGCCGCGGGCCTCTGCAGTCTGCTCAGTCACGTTGCTCTCACTCATCAGGCGCTCTCCACCGTCTCGATGCCCAGCTCGCGCTCACGCATCAGGGTGTAGATCCGCGCGATGTCCTTACGGACGGCCTTCAGCCGACCGTGGTTCTCGAGCTGACCGGTCGCCGCCTGGAAGCGGAGGTTGAACAGCTCTTCCTTGGCCTCGCGGAGCTTCGCCAGAAGCTCCTCGTTGCCCAGCTCGCGCAGCTCGGACGCCTTGGTACCGGCCGACATCACGCTTCACCTGCCTCGCGCTTGACGATCCGGCACTTCATCGGCAGCTTGTGAGCCGCACGAGTGAGGGCCTCACGCGCAATCTTCTCGTTGGGGTACGACAGCTCGAACATCACACGTCCGGGCTTGACGTTGGCGATCCACCACTCCGGCGAACCCTTACCGGAACCCATGCGGGTCTCGGCCGGCTTCTTGGTGAGGGGACGGTCCGGGTAGATGTTGATCCAGACCTTGCCGCCACGCTTGATGTGGCGGGTCATCGCGATACGAGCCGCCTCGATCTGGCGGTTCGTGACGTAGGCCGGGGTCAGCGCCTGGATGCCGTACTCGCCGAACGCAACCTGCGTGCCACCCTTGGCAGCGCCGCTGCGCTTCGGGTGGTGCTGCTTGCGGTGCTTGACCCTACGGGGGATCAGCATGTCGGTCAGGCCTCCGTTCCGGTGCTCTCAGCCGGAGCGGCGGCGGGGGCCTCGGCCTTGGGGGCCTCGGCGCCGGCAGCCTGCTGCGGCTTGCGACCGCGCCGCTCGCCACCACGGCCACCACGGGCCGGGCGGTCGGCACCGCCACGGGCCGGGCGGTTACCCGCACGGGCCGCAGCGTTCTCGGCGCGGACCTCGGCGATGTTCTTGACGTCGCCCTTGTAGATCCAGACCTTCACGCCGATGCGGCCGAAGGTCGTCTTGGCCTCGAAGAAGCCGTAGTCCACGTTCGCGCGGAGCGTGTGCAGGGGCACGCGGCCCTCGCGGTAGAACTCCGAGCGGGACATCTCGGCGCCGCCGAGGCGGCCGCCGCACTGGATCTTGATGCCCTTGGCGCCGGCCTTCATCGCCGACTGCATGCTCTTGCGCATGGCACGGCGGAAGGAGACGCGGGAGGAGAGCTGCTCGGCAACGGCCTGGGCAACCAGCTGAGCGTCGGTCTCGGGGTTCTTGACCTCGAGGATGTTCAGCTGGACCTGCTTGCCCGTGAGCTTCTCGAGGTCACCGCGGATGCGGTCGGCCTCGGCGCCACGGCGGCCGATGACGATGCCCGGACGAGCGGTGTGGATGTCCACACGCACGCGGTCACGGGTGCGCTCGATCTCAACCTTCGAGATACCGGCGCGCTCCATGCCGGACGTCATCATCCGACGGATGGCGACGTCTTCCTTGACGTAGTCCTTGTACAGCTTGTCGGCGTACCAACGCGACTTGAAGTCGGTCGTGACACCGAGCCGGAACCCATGCGGGTTAACCTTCTGGCCCATTACCGGGTTCCTTCCTTGCTGCTGACGACCACGGTGATGTGGCTGGTCCGCTTGCGGATCCGGTAGGCACGGCCCTGGGCACGCGGCCGGAACCGCTTCAGGGTCGGGCCCTCGTCGACGTACGCCTCAGAGATGAAGAGGCTGTCGGCGTCGGTGTGGTCGTAGTTGTGCGCGGCGTTGGCGATGGCGCTGTCGAGCACCTTGCCGACGGGCACTGAGGCGGCCTGCGGAGCGAATCGCAGGACCGCCTGAGCCTCCGTGGCGTCCATGCCACGGATAAGGTCCACCACGCGGCGGGCCTTCATGGGCGTGACGCGGATGTACCGCGCCTGGGCCCTGGCTTCCATGGTTGTCCCTCTCAGTTACTTACGTGTCTGAATGCGATCCGCGATTAGCGGCGCTTCGACTTCCGGTCGTCCTTGACGTGACCCCGGAAGGTGCGCGTCGGCGAGAACTCGCCGAGCTTGTGACCGACCATCGACTCGGTGACGAACACCGGGATGTGGGTCTTGCCGTTGTGCACCGCGATCGTGTGGCCGAGCATGGCCGGGACGATCATCGAGCGACGGGACCAGGTCTTGATGACGTTCTTGGTGCCGGCTTCGTTCTGCGTGTCCACCTTCTTGATCAGGTGGTCGTCGACGAAGGGCCCCTTCTTCAAGCTACGAGGCATCTCAACCCGTCCTTAGCGCTTCTTGTTCGTCTTGCGGCGGCGGACGATGTACTTGTTCGACGCCTTCTTGGGCGAACGAGTACGGCCTTCCTTCTTGCCCCACGGGGACACAGGGTGGCGACCACCGGAGGTCCGGCCCTCACCACCACCGTGCGGGTGGTCAACCGGGTTCATGACCACACCACGGACGGTCGGGCGAACGCCCAGCCACCGCTTACGGCCGGCCTTACCCCAGTTGATGTTGCTCTGCTCGGCGTTGCCGACCTCACCGATGGTGGCGCGGCAGCGGACGTCGACCAGGCGGATCTCGCCGGACGGCATGCGGAGGTGGGCCATCGAGCCCTCCTTCGCGAGCAGCTGCACGGAGGCACCGGCGGAGCGGGCGAACTTGGCACCGCCACCGGGACGGAGCTCGATCGCGTGGATCGTGGTACCGACCGGGATGTTGCGGAGGGCCAGGTTGTTGCCCGGCTTGATGTCGGCCCCGGGACCGTTCTCGACGCGGTCACCCTGCTGCAGGTTGCGCGGGGCGAGGATGTAGCGCTTCTCGCCGTCGGCGTAGTGCAGCAGCGCGATGCGCGCGGTGCGGTTGGGGTCGTACTCGATGTGCGCGACCTTCGCCGGCACGCCGTCCTTGTCGTGACGACGGAAGTCGATCACACGGTAGGCGCGCTTGTGTCCGCCACCCTGGTGGCGAACGGTCACACGACCGGCGTTGTTACGGCCGCCCTTGCTGTGCAGGGGGCGGACCAGCGACTTCTCCGGCGTGGACCGCGTGACCTCGACGAAGTCGGCGACGCTGGCGCCACGACGGCCCGGCGTAGTCGGCTTGTACTTGCGGATTCCCATTTCTCAGTCCTCGTCCGATATCGGACGATCCGGACCGCCCTTAGGCGGTCGGACCGCCGAAGATGTCGATACGGTCGCCCTCGGCGAGGGTCACGATCGCGCGCTTGCTGCCGGCACGCTGACCGAAGCCGGTCTTCGTGCGCTTGCGCTTGCCCTGGCGGTTGATCGTGTTGACCCCGGTGACCTTGACCGAGAAGACCGCCTGGACGGCCTGCTTGATCTGGGTCTTGTTGGCGCCCGGGGCGACGACGAACGTGTACTTGTTCTCGTCGAGGAGCGCGTAGCTCTTCTCGGAGACGACCGGCTTGAGCAGCACGTCACGGGGGTCCGTGAAGGACTTGCTCAGCGGCGTCTCGACGGTGTTCTTGCCCTCGGCGGCGTGGCGACGCGCCTTGGCGACGCGCGCGGCCTTGGCGGCCTTGGCGGCCTTCGAGGCAATGCTCGGGTGACGCGTAGCCATCAGGCCTCGCTCCCTTCGGTGTCAGCGGCCTTGGGGCCAGACACGAAGGACTCGAAAGCGGCCTGGGTGAAGACCACGTCGTCCGAGACGAGAACGTCGTACGTGTTCAGCTGGCCCGGCTCCAGGATGTGGACCTGGGGCAGGTTGCGGGCGGACAGCCACGCGGCCTCGTCGGCGCGGTCGACGACCAGGAGCAGGTTCTTGCGCTCGCTGATCTTGCCGAACAGGCTCTTGGCGGCCTTGGTGCTGGGGTTCGCGCCCTCGACCACGCCGGAGACGACGTGGATGCGGTTGTGACGCGCCCGGTCGGTGAGGGCGTGGCGCAGGGCCGCGGCCTTCATCTTCTTCGGGGTGCGCTGCGAGTAGTCACGCGGCACGGGACCGTGCACGACGCCACCACCGGCGAACTGCGGCGCGCGGGTCGAGCCCTGACGGGCGCGGCCGGTGCCCTTCTGGCGGTACGGCTTCTTGCCACCACCACGGACTTCGCCACGGGTCTTGGTCTTGTGCGTGCCCTGACGGGCAGCGGCCAGCTGCGCGACGACGACCTGGTGGATCAGCGGGATGCTGATCTTCTCCACGTCGAAGATCTCCGCGGGGAGCTCGACGGAACCGGCCTTCTCGCCCGCCGGCGAAAGGATGTCAACAGTGCTCATCGGTTACCTCAGGCCCCCTTGGCCGCGGTGCGGACCAGGACGAGGCCGCCGTTCGGACCGGGAACCGCGCCCTTGATGAGCAGCAGACCCTTCTCCGCGTCAACGGCGTGGACGGTCAGGTTCTGGGTGGTGACCCGCTCGTTGCCCATACGACCCGCCATGCGGAGGCCCTTGAACACGCGGCCCGGGGTGGCGCAGCCACCGATGGAACCGGGCGAGCGGTGCTTGCGCTGGGTGCCGTGTCCGGCGCCGAGGCCCTTGAAGTTGTGACGCTTCATGACACCGGCGAAGCCCTTGCCCTTGCTCTTGCCGGTCACGTCGACCTTGATGCCGGCCTCGAACACCTCAGCGGTGATCTCCTGGCCGAGGGTGTACTCGCTGGCGTCAGCGGTACGGATCTCGACGAGGTGGCGGCGGGGAGTGACGTCGGCCTTGGCGAAGTGGCCCTTGAGGGGCTTGTTCACCTTGCGCGGGTCGATCTCGCCGAACGCGATCTGGACGGACTCGTAGCCGTCGACGTCGTTCGTGCGGACCTGGGTGACGACGTTGGGGCCGGCCTTGACGACGGTGACCGGAACAACGCGGTTGTTCTCGTCCCACACCTGCGTCATGCCGAGCTTCTCGCCCAGGATGCCCTTGATCTGCTTAGCCATTCTCAGATCACCAGCCCTCAGAGCTTGATCTCGATGTCGACACCGGCCGGGAGGTCGAGTCGCATCAGAGAGTCAACGGTCTTGGGCGTCGGGTCGAGGATGTCGATCAGGCGCTTGTGCGTGCGCATCTCGAAGTGCTCGCGCGAGTCCTTGTACTTGTGCGGCGACTTGATGACGCAGTACACGTTCTTCTCAGTGGGCAGCGGCACCGGGCCCGCGACCGACGCACCAGTGCGGGTCACCGTCTCGACGATCTTCTTCGCCGAGGAGTCGATGACCTCGTGGTCGTAGGCCTTGAGCCGGATGCGGATCTTCTGTCCCGCCATGGCTACTCAGTAGTCCTGTCTCTCTTACGCTCTGGAACCCGGCGGATTCCTTCTGCTGCCGTCGTTTCTCCGACCCACGCGGTCGGGTGTGTCGCGGTCCCGCTGACACAGATGCCCCTTGTTCGAACATCCCTGCGGGGAATGCGACGGCCCTTCCGGAACCGTGGACCGGGGACCTCGGGCCCACCGGGCGCCTGGCCGGTGTCGCGCTCACACTTCCCGGAAGATTCCCGTACGTCCGCCCCAGTGCTGCCATCAGGCAGTTAGGACGACGAGTACTGTGGGACTCGCTTCCGGTCCTCCCGGCGGGAGGCGCGCAGCATCAACACTCGACCGAGCAACTCCGACAGTTTGCCATACAGGCCGGGGGCTCCGCCAATCGAGCCGAAGAGATTACCCCGAAGGTGACGTAGGTCAAACCGGCTGGGCCGCCCCACGCGGTCCCGGGCCCGCCACCACGAGAAAAGGGCCGCCCTGGCACACGGCCGGGCGGCCCTCTCCCTAGATCCTCACGGGTACCTCAGTGGGGTACGTCGTCACCAGCTGTAGTAGCCGTGGGACATCCATCCGCTGACACCGCTGTCGACGTCGTAGACGCGGTCCCACTGGCCGTCACCGGACACGTCCCGGTGCGCCAGGCGGTCGCCGCGGTAGCAGAGACCGAGCACGGCCCCCGAGGTGCTCGGGGTGGCCCGGATGCGGACGCCGTCGCCGGTGCAGTGGCCGTAGACGTCGTCGGCGTAGGCCGGCGTGGCCAGCGTCGCGCCACCGATCGCGGCAGCGACCGCGAGACCGGTCACCGCCATGGCGCGCTTCCCCCGTACTGCGGAAAACACAGTTCCTCCTGAATAAGCTATCTGAGACCACATCAGATGATCTTGGTCGGCTACGAAGATAGCATGTTCATGATCTTGAAGGACGTGACGAAGCCGGCCCAGGTCGCGGGGGCGACGGCCAGCCGGGGACCCTCGGGGTTCTTGGAATCGCGGATGTGGACGGTGGCGGGAGTGGGGGCGACTTCGAGGCAGTCGTTACCGTTGCTGCTGTCGCTGTAGCTGCTCTTGAACCAGTGGAGTTCCGGGGTGCTCATAGTTCTCCCAGCGCTTGCTCGATGAAGACCAGAGACTCCTCTGGCGTGAGCGCCTGAGCCCGGATGATGCCATAGCGCAGATCGAGAACGCGGAGCTGCCTCGGGGTCGAGACCGGGCGACCCGCGAAGTCACCGTCGGTACGCCCCATCCCCGTCCCGTCCGCGAACTTCAGCACCTGGATACGGCCTCCCGTCCCAGGGTGGTTCGCGCGTGCGGTCGGCATCACCTGAAGCTCCACGAACGGCAACTGGGCCACCTCCAGCATGTGTTCGAGCTGCCGACGCAACACCATTGTGTCCCCGATCGGGCGGCGCAGCGTCACCTCTTCCTGGACGAAACTGAACTCCGGTGCGGGCGAGCGAGCGAAGACGGACTTCCGGGCCATACGAGCCCCCACCATGCGTTCCAGCTGATCCGGCGAGTAGGCAGGACGCCAGGTGCGAAGCAGCGCTCGCGCGTACTCCTCTGTCTGCAACAGGCCATGGATGTTGTGGCTGCCGTACAGCAACATCTCCACGGCCCGCCCCTCCAGCTCCGCCAGCTCCCGCACCTTCTTCGGGTACCGAGCCCTCTTCATGTCCTCCATGAAGGCCCTCAGGTGCCCCTGCGCCTTCAGGAGCTGGTCCGCCCTGTCCAGGAACTCCGGGCGGGGGATACGGGCGCCCCGCTCGATCTTGCGGATCATGTCCTCGCCGTACCCCATCGCCTCGCTCAGCTCGGGCACGCTCACGCCGGCCGCCTCCCGGGACACCTTGAGCAGCCGCCCCACCGCCTGGACCACCGGCTCGATCTCGTCCCCGGGCTCGACGTCCCAACCGGCCTCGTCCACTCCCTCACCCATGGCTCCTCCTCCGCCGCGCACTCGTACCCGTACAACGCCCGAGACAGCCGAGACAGCCGAGACAAACCGGGGACAGTCACCGTACGCAGAGGCGTTGTCGCTCACTCACGGAAGCAGCTTCGGCCACGCTGAGTGACGTGAATCAAGAAATGGCTGCCCCTGAAAACCAACTCGCCACCCCCGTGCCCCACTTCAGTGTCCGACTGTCCCCCACGCCACGCGGCGCCCGCCTCGCCCGGCTGCTCGCCGAGCAACAACTGCGCACCTGGGGAATGCCGTTGGAAAGGCCGACACAGATCGTCGCGGAGCTGGCCGCGAACGCCGCCACACACGGCCGCGTGTCCGGCCGCGACTTCCAGCTGCTGCTGTACCTCGTCGGACACACGCTCCGTATCGAGGTCACGGACACGCGTGGTGACCGCCTCCCCCGGCCACAACCGCCGTCCCCGGAGGGGGAATCAGGTCGTGGGCTCCTCCTCGTCGAGGCCCTGGCCGACCGCTGGGGCGTCACCCATGGACGGCACCCGCGCAAGACCGTGTGGGCCGAGGTCTCCTTCCCCGCGGGCGGCCCGCAGCGCTGCCGCTGACCGGCTACTGACCCGGGGCCCAGTACCCTCCGGCCATGACCCGTACGACTCCGCCCCGCCCCCTCGACGTCACCGCGCACTTCCCGGAGCTGGCGCCGCTCGCCCGCACCGCCGTACGCCTGCACCCGCGCGCCGGCGCCCCCACGGCGGCGGAGAGTTCCGTCGGCGGGCCCCTGCTGTGGCCGGCCGACGAGGAGTGGCCGAGCTGTCCGGAGCACGCGGGGCCCTGGCACCGGGGTGTCGCGCCCGAGGACGTCCATGTCGGCCGGCGCGTGCTGCGCGCGGCCTGGGCCCGGACCCGCCCGGCAGACACCGACCTGCTGAGCGAGGAGGAGCGCGCGCTGGTCGACCTGGGGACCAAGTCCCGTCGGATAGCACAGGACGGGCCCGTGCCGATGGTGCCGGTCGCGCAGATACGCGCCGCCGACGTGCCGACGCTGCCCCGGCCCGAGGGCACGGATCTGCTGCAGGTGCTCTGGTGCCCCTTCGATCACCCCGAGGACGGCTATGTGCCCCGCGTCGAGCTGCGCTGGCGCAGGGCCGCCGATGTCGTCACCCCGCTCGGCGCTCCCCCACGGCCGGCCGTGATCGGCAGCGACCGCTATCTGCCCGAGCCGTGTGTGCTGCACCCCGAGACCGTCACCGAGTACCCGGCCCCGCACGAACTGCCGGAAGAGCTGGCCGACCGGATCGAGGAGTGGGAGCAGGAGAGCGAGGACGAGGACGAGCCGGGGTTCTGCTACCAGTACGACCTCGCCGTCGCCCCGGGGTGGAAGCTCGGCGGTCACGCGCCCTGGAGCTTCTCCGACCCCTTCCCCATGGCCTGCGCCGAGTGCGGCGCCGGGATGCGGCCCCTGCTCACCGTCGACGGCACCGAGTGGGACGGCGGCAGCGGCAGCTGGCGGCCGGTGGAGGACGCCGGGTACACCGGCTACCACTTCCTCGGTCCGGCGCTCGACACCCAGATCAGCATCGGCCGCAGCTACAGCCTCCAGGTGTACGTGTGCGAGCGGTCGTACGACCACCCGCTGCTGCAGAACATGCAGTGACCCCGTAGGGGAGAACACGAAGAGGCCCGTACGACCGAAGTCGTACGGGCCTCCCGTCAGGTCTGGAGACCTTCAGGTCAGATGACCCTCAAGCAAGCGGAACCTACTTGACGATCTTGGTGACCTGGCCGGCGCCCACGGTGCGGCCACCCTCACGGATGGCGAACTTCAGGCCCTCTTCCATGGCGACGGGCTGGATGAGCGACACCGTCATCTCGGTGTTGTCACCCGGCATGACCATCTCGGTGCCCTCGGGGAGGGTCACCACGCCGGTCACGTCCGTCGTACGGAAGTAGAACTGCGGGCGGTAGTTGTTGAAGAACGGCGTGTGGCGGCCACCCTCGTCCTTGGACAGGATGTAGGCCTGAGCCTCGAACTCCGTGTGCGGGGTGACCGAGCCCGGCTTGATGATGACCTGGCCGCGCTCGACGTCCTCGCGCTTGATGCCACGGAGCAGCAGACCGACGTTCTCACCGGCCTGGCCCTCGTCGAGCAGCTTGCGGAACATCTCGATGCCGGTGACCGTGGTGGTGGTCTTCTCGGTCTTGATGCCGATGATGTCGACGGTCTCGTTGACCTTCAGGACACCACGCTCGATACGGCCGGTGACGACCGTACCGCGACCGGTGATCGTGAAGACGTCCTCGATCGGCATGAGGAACGGCTTGTCGACGTCGCGCTCCGGCTGCGGGATCGACTCGTCGACGGCGTTCATCAGGTTGAGGACGGAGTCCACCCACTCCTTCTCGCCCTCGAGGGCCTTGAGAGCGGAGACCTTGACGACCGGAACGTCGTCGCCGGGGAACTCGTACTCGGAGAGGAGCTCACGGACCTCGAGCTCGACGAGCTCCAGGATCTCCTCGTCGTCCACCATGTCGGCCTTGTTCAGGGCGACGACGATGTACGGAACGCCGACCTGGCGGGCCAGGAGCACGTGCTCCTTGGTCTGCGGCATCGGGCCGTCGGTCGCGGCGACCACCAGGATCGCGCCGTCCATCTGGGCGGCACCGGTGATCATGTTCTTGATGTAGTCCGCGTGACCCGGGCAGTCGACGTGGGCGTAGTGACGCGCCTCGGTCTGGTACTCGACGTGCGCGATGGAGATGGTGATACCGCGCTGGCGCTCCTCGGGCGCCTTGTCGATGTTGTCGAACGGGGTGGCCTCGTTCAGGTCCGGGTACGCGTCGTGCAGCACCTTGGTAATGGCGGCCGTGAGGGTCGTCTTACCGTGGTCGATGTGACCGATGGTGCCGATGTTGACGTGCGGCTTAGTCCGCTCGAACTTCGCCTTCGCCACTGGGGTCCTCCTGTGGAGTGGTTCTGTACGCCTTACTTCATCGGCGCCAGGTGATCTTTGCTGTAAAGGCCCGGAACCGGGGGCAAACATCCGGGTTTACGGTTGTTTGCCCCCTGAGGCTCCGGAGTCAAGCCTACGGCGTGGGAACGCGGTGCGTTACTCGCCCTTGGCCTTCGCGATGATCTCCTCGGCGACGTTCCGCGGAACCTCGGCGTAGGAGTCGAACTGCATCGAGTAGCTTGCGCGACCCGACGTCTTGCTGCGGAGGTCGCCGACGTAGCCGAACATCTCCGACAGGGGCACGAGGCCCTTCACGACGCGGGCACCAGCCCGCTCCTCCATGGCCTGGATCTGGCCACGGCGGGAGTTGATGTCGCCGATGACCTCACCCATGTAGTCCTCGGGCGTGGTGACCTCGACGGCCATCATCGGCTCGAGCAGCACGGGCGAAGCCTTGCGCGCGGCCTCCTTGAAGGCCTGCGAGCCGGCGATCTTGAAGGCGAGCTCGGAGGAGTCGACCTCGTGGTAGCCACCGTCGATGAGGATGACGCGAACGCCAGTCATCTCGTAGCCGGCGAGGATGCCGAACTGCATGGCCTCCTGCGCACCGGCGTCCACCGAAGGGATGTACTCCTTCGGGATGCGGCCACCGGTGACCTTGTTCACGAACTCGTACGAGGCGTCGCCGCCCTCGATGGGCTCGATCGCGATCTGCACCTTGGCGAACTGACCGGTACCACCGGTCTGCTTCTTGTGGGTGTAGTCCACGCGCTCGACGGCCTTGCGGATCGTCTCGCGGTACGCGACCTGCGGCTTGCCGACGTTGGCCTCGACCTTGAACTCACGGCGCATACGGTCGACCAGCACCTCAAGGTGCAGCTCGCCCATACCACCGATGATGGTCTGGCCGGTCTCCTCGTCCGAGTGGACCTGGAAGGACGGGTCCTCCTCGGCCAGGCGCTGGATCGCGACGCCCAGCTTCTCCTGGTCACCCTTCGACTTGGGCTCGATGGCGACCTGGATGACCGGCGCCGGGAAGTCCATGGACTCCAGGATGACCGGGTTCTTGTCGTCGGACAGCGTCTCACCGGTGGTGGTCTGCTTCAGGCCCATGACGGCGACGATGTCACCGGCGCCCACCGACTCGATCTCCTCACGCTTGTTGGCGTGCATGCGGTAGATCTTGCCGATGCGCTCCTTCTTGCCCTTGACGGAGTTCAGCACGGCGGTGCCGGACTCCAGGCGGCCCGAGTAGACCCGGACGAAGGTGAGCTTGCCGAGGTGCGGGTCGCTCATGATCTTGAACGCCAGCGCCGACAGCGGCTCGTCGTCGGACGGCTTGCGCTTGATGATCTCGTCCGCGTCGCTGACCGCGTGGCCCTCGATGGCCTCGATGTCAACGGGGGACGGCAGGTAGCGCACGACCGCGTCGAGCAGGGGCTGGACGCCCTTGTTCTTGAACGCGGTACCGCAGAACACCGGGGTGATGGTGGTGCCGGTGCCCTTGCCGGACGCGATGGTGATACGACGGATCGCGGCGTACAGCTGCTCCTCGGTGGGCTCCTGGCCCTCCAGGAACAGCTCCATGATCTCTTCGTCGTTCTCGGCGACGGCCTCGACCAGCTTGCCGCGCCACTCCTCGGCGGCCTCGGCGTGCGTGTCCGGGATGTCGACGACGTCGTACATCTCGCCCTTGGTCGCCTCGGCGGACCACACGAGCGCCTTCATGCGGACCAGGTCCACGACGCCCTTGAAGTCGGCCTCGGCACCGATCGGGAGCTGCATGACGATCGGCTGCGCGCCCAGGCGGTCGACGATCATGTCGACACAGCGGTGGAACTCGGCACCGGTGCGGTCGAGCTTGTTGACGAAGCAGATACGCGGAACGCCGTAGCGGTCCGCCTGACGCCACACCGTCTCGGACTGGGGCTCAACGCCGGCGACGCCGTCGAACACCGTCACGGCACCGTCGAGCACGCGCAGGGAGCGCTCCACCTCGACGGTGAAGTCGACGTGGCCCGGCGTGTCGATGATGTTGATCGTGTGGTCGACGTCTTCCAGCGGCCAGTGGCAGGTGGTGGCAGCAGAGGTGATCGTGATGCCACGCTCCTGCTCCTGCTCCATCCAGTCCATGGTGGCAGCGCCGTCGTGGACCTCACCGATCTTGTACGAAACGCCGGTGTAGAACAGGATCCGCTCGGTGGTGGTCGTCTTGCCCGCGTCGATGTGGGCCATGATGCCGATGTTGCGCACCTTGGCCAGGTCAAGCGAAGTGGTAGCCATAAGGCTTCAGTCTTCTCTCGGTCTCGATGTGGACTGCGACTACCAGCGGTAGTGCGCGAAGGCCTTGTTGGACTCGGCCATCTTGTGCGTGTCCTCGCGCTTCTTCACAGCGGCACCGAGGCCGTTGGAGGCGTCGAGGAGCTCGTTGAGCAGACGCTCGGTCATGGTCTTCTCGCGACGGGCGCGGGAGTAACCGACGAGCCAGCGCAGCGCGAGGGTGTTGGCGCGACCGGGCTTGACCTCGATCGGGACCTGGTACGTCGCACCACCGACACGGCGGGACTTGACCTCGAGGGTCGGCTTGATGTTCTCCAGCGCGCGCTTCAGCGTGATGATCGGGTCGTTGCCCGTCTTCTCACGCAGACCCTCCATGGCGCCGTAGACGATGCGCTCGGCGGTGGAGCGCTTGCCGTTCAGCAGCACCTTGTTGATGAGCGACGTGACCAGAGGAGAACCGTAGACCGGGTCGATGATGACCGGGCGCTTCGGGGCGGGGCCCTTACGAGGCATTCTTACTTCTCCTTCTTGGCGCCGTAGCGGGAACGGGCCTGCTTGCGGTTCTTGACACCCTGGGTGTCGAGGGAGCCACGGATGATCTTGTAGCGAACACCCGGCAGGTCCTTCACACGGCCGCCGCGCACGAGCACGATGGAGTGCTCCTGCAGGTTGTGTCCCTCACCCGGAATGTAAGCGGTGACCTCGATCCCGCTGGTCAGACGCACACGCGCGACCTTACGCAGGGCCGAGTTCGGCTTCTTCGGGGTGGTCGTGAACACACGCGTGCAGACGCCACGACGCTGAGGGGAACCCTCGAGTGCGGGCGTCTTGTTCTTCTCGACCTTGTCCTGCCGGCCCTTACGGACCAGCTGCTGGATCGTAGGCACTACTTCTCCGGTTTCTGTGTGCCGATAGGTACAGCTAACCTGGAACGCCTCCGACCCACGCGGTCGGGTGTGTCGAATCCCGCAGATTCTCGCCGCAAGGCGAAAAGGGCGCAGATTACGGTGGCCGGTCGCGGCTCGCCATGCGGTCTGAAGGCACGCACGAGAGCCAGGGCACACCCCAGGCACAAGGTCTGAGCGTACCTACCTCATTCGCTGTGGTCAAAACAAATGCGGCTCACCCGCCCCGGGCTGCGGGAAATGTCAAGTCCCCGTACCCTAGATGATCTTCGAATCCGCGTTCCCATCCGCTCGACGCCGGCCAGTGTGACAGGTCAGCCGGGCGGAGCGCACCGCGTGCGGGCGGCCGGGGCCGTCGACAGACTGAGGTCATGTCCGCGCCGCAGGTGCCCCGTCCGTCTTCCTCACAGGTGCCGCCGCCGTCCCCGCAGCTGTCGCTCCTCGACAAGGCGGCCTACATCGCGGCCCCGGGGACCGTCGTGGTGGGCCTGCTCTACTACATCGGCATCACCTACACCGAGAAGTACTACGGCGAACTCGGGGTGCCCGTGGGCGATCTGCAGCTGTCCTACCAGGCCATGGTCGCCAGCGCCCCGGGCCCGATCTTCCTGCCCCTGTGGTGCCTGCTGGTCGGCGGGGCGGTCGTCCTGCTGCTGTTCGGCCGTCTCGCGCAGTTCCTGGCCCAGCCCGATCACGCGGTACGACGGCGCAGGGTGATCCGGTGGTTGCTCGCCGTCGGTCTGGTCATGACGTTGGTGGGCTTCCCCGTCTACATGACCCACCTGCTGGCCGGGCTGCCGGGCGGACCGTGGCTCGACTTCCTGTCGCCCTTGATCATCGCTCTCGGCGCCACCGTGGCCTTCTTCGCCACGCAGCTGCGTCTGGGCGAGAGCAGGAGCGGGGGCGCCCGGCAGGGCCGTACCGGCGACACGCTGTGGCTGACGGGCGGTGCCGTACTCCTCGGTCTGCTGGCGATGAGCCTGTTCCTGCAGGTGGCGCTGTGCGCAACGGCGGAGGGGCGCAGCGACGCCCAGGACGAGGCCGACGGAGGCTATCGGCAGAGCCTGACGGTGGTGGTCCACTCGCGTCTTCGCCTCACCCACCATGCCCAGGACATCGAATTCCACGACTGGGGCCCCGCGAACGGGCCGTACCGCTTCCAGTACAGCGGCTTCAGCCTGATCGCGAAGGGCCCGAACCGCTTCTACCTGGTCTCCTCCGCCTCCCGCTTCGCGGACCGGATGGTGGTGGTACTGCCCGACGACGGCAGCGTCTGGGTGGAGTTGCGCGGCGCGTGACCGGGAGGCGCGGTGCTCAGGTCGTGCCGGCGCTGGCCGGGGCGGTGGACGTCGGGGCGGTCGCGGTCGACGTCGGGGTGGTCGGCGTCGGGGTTCCGGTCCCGGTGTCCGTGGTGTCGGGCAGGGGTGTCGGCGACTGGGTGGTCACCGTGCCGGTGGGCTCTGTGATCGTGGTCGTGGGATCGGGAGCCGGAGTCGGTGTGGTCGTCCCCGGGGAGACCGGGGTCGTGGTCACGGACCCGAGCGCCTCTCCCCGGAAGGTCGCCACGATCGTCTGGCCCGTCGAGAGGACGGCGGTCAGCTGCCCGGTGTACGGACCCGGCTGCGACGCGCTGTGCTGGAGTTCGACCTCGCAGCGGCCTCCGGACGGCACCTGGACGTGGGTGCAGCCGTCCTCGGCGATCGCCGCCTTGCCGTGGCCCGTGGTGGCGGAGACGCTGTTGACAGTGATGGGCCGGCTCGTGGTGTTGACCAACTCCACCTTTCCGGCAGCCGTCTTGCCCACTCCCACCGACGGCATATGGATCTGCTGAGGCTTACGGCTCGCACTGCTGCCGGGGAACAGGCGGGCCAGCGTGGCCATGGCTCCGGTCTTCGGCGTGGCCGGCGCGGCCCCGTTCGGGTCCTTGCAGCCCGTCATGCCCGCCAGGGCGGCGACTGCCGCGACCACGGCGACGGCGCGGGTGCGAGTAGACATCATGACCTCGGCACCTCCGCTACGGTCCGGCCCGCTCCTCGCCCCTCAACTTCGCACGTCGGCGGCGTCAGCCTCCCGCCGGCGCCCAGCGACACCACATGATCACTCGAATGAACGCCCGCGCACGCCGAAGGGCGGTCACCCTCGCGGGTGACCGCCCTTCGGTCAAGCTGCTCGCTTACTGGTTGTACGGACCGTAGTCGTAGTCCTCCAGCGGAACGGCCTGGCCGGAGCCGGTGCCGAACGGCGAGTAGTCGATGTCGTCGTAGCCGACGGCCGAGTACATCGCGGCCTTGGCCTCCTCGGTCGGCTCGACCCGGATGTTGCGGTAGCGGGACAGACCCGTACCGGCCGGGATGAGCTTACCGATGATGACGTTCTCCTTGAGGCCGATCAGGGAGTCGGACTTGGCGTTGATCGCCGCGTCCGTCAGGACCCTGGTCGTCTCCTGGAAGGACGCCGCCGACAGCCAGGACTCCGTGGCCAGCGAGGCCTTGGTGATACCCATGAGCTGCGGACGACCGGAGGCCGGGTGACCGCCCTCCTGGACCACACGACGGTTCTCGGTCTCGAACTTCGAGCGCTCGACCAGCTCGCCGGGCAGCAGCTCGGCGTCGCCGGACTCGATGATCGTCACACGGCGCAGCATCTGCCGGATGATGATCTCGATGTGCTTGTCGTGGATCGACACACCCTGCGAGTTGTACACCTTCTGGACCTCGCCGACCAGGTGGACCTGGACGGCACGCTGACCCAGGATGCGCAGCACGTCGTGCGGGTTGGTGGCACCGACGGTGAGCTGCTGGCCCACCTCGACGTGCTCGCCCTCGCTGACCAGGACCTTGGCACGCTTGGAGATCGGGAACGCCGTCTCGTCGCTGCCGTCGTCCGGGGTGACGACGAGCTTCTTCGTCTTCTCGGTCTCCTCGATGCGGACGCGGCCGCTCGCCTCGGAGATCGGGGCGACACCCTTCGGGGTACGGGCCTCGAAGAGCTCGACGACACGCGGCAGACCCTGGGTGATGTCGTCACCGGCCACACCACCGGTGTGGAAGGTACGCATCGTCAGCTGGGTACCGGGCTCACCGATGGACTGGGCGGCGATGATGCCGACCGCCTCACCGATGTCGACCAGCTTGCCGGTGGCGAGCGAACGGCCGTAGCACATCGCGCAGGTGCCGACGGCGGACTCGCAGGTCAGGACCGAGCGGGTCTTGACCTCCGCGACGCCGTTCCTGACCAGCTCGTCGATGAGCACGTCGCCGAGGTCGGTACCGGCCGGGGCCAGCACCCTGCCGTCGACCACGATGTCCTCGGCGAGGCAGCGCGCGTACACGGACGTCTCGACGTTCTCCGTCTTGCGCAGGACACCGTCCTCGCCGCGCTCGGCGATCGCCAGCTTGAGACCGCGCTCGGTGCCGCAGTCCTCCTCGCGGATGATGACGTCCTGCGAGACGTCCACCAGACGACGGGTCAGGTAACCCGAGTCGGCGGTACGCAGAGCGGTGTCCGCGAGACCCTTACGGGCACCGTGCGTGGAGATGAAGTACTCCAGCACGGACAGGCCCTCACGGAAGGACGCCTTGATCGGACGCGGGATCGTCTCGTTCTTGGCGTTCGACACCAGACCGCGCATACCGGCGATCTGCCGCATCTGCATCATGTTTCCTCGGGCACCCGAGTCAACCATCATGAAGATGGGGTTCGTCTTGGGGAAGTTCTCGTTCATCGCCTCGGCGACCTCGTTGGTCGCCTTGGTCCAGATCGCGATGAGCTCCTGAGTGCGCTCTTCCTTGGTGATCAGACCGCGCTCGTACTGCTTCTGGACCTTCTCGTCCTGCGCCTCGTAGCCGCGGACGATCTCCTTCTTCGCCTCGGGAACGACGACGTCGGAGATGGCGACGGTGACACCGGAACGGGTGGCCCAGTAGAAGCCGGACGCCTTCAGGTTGTCGAGCGTCGCCGCCACGATGACCTTGGGGTAGCGCTCGGCGAGGTCGTTGACGATCTCGGAGAGCTGCTTCTTGCCCACCGAGTAGTCGACGAACGGGTAGTCCTCGGGCAGCAGCTCGTTGAAGAGCGCACGGCCCAGGGTGGTCCGCAGGCGGAAGGTGTCACCCTGCTGCCACTCGGGCTCGCCCTCCTCGCGCACCGGCGGGGTCCAGCCGCGCGGCGGGATGGTGCCCACCGGGAAGCGGATGTCGATCGGCGACTGCAGCGCCAGCTCGCCGGCGTCGAACGCCATGATCGCCTCGGCCGTGGAGCCGAACGACCGGCCCTCGCCCTTGGTGTCACGCAGCTCGCCGTCGGTGGTGAGGAAGAACAGACCGAGGACCATGTCCTGGGTCGGCATCGTCACCGGACGGCCGTCGGCCGGCTTGAGGATGTTGTTCGAGGACAGCATCAGGATGCGGGCCTCGGCCTGCGCCTCCGCGGACAGCGGCAGGTGCACGGCCATCTGGTCACCGTCGAAGTCCGCGTTGAACGCGGTGCAGACGAGCGGGTGGATCTGGATGGCCTTGCCCTCGACCAGCTGCGGCTCGAAGGCCTGGATGCCGAGGCGGTGCAGGGTGGGCGCACGGTTCAGCAGCACCGGGTGCTCGGCGATGACCTCTTCGAGGACGTCGTACACGACGGTGCGGCCACGCTCGACCATGCGCTTGGCCGACTTGATGTTCTGCGCGTGGTTCAGGTCGACCAGGCGCTTCATCACGAACGGCTTGAACAGCTCCAGCGCCATCGCCTTCGGCAGACCGCACTGGTGCAGCTTCAGCTGCGGACCGACGACGATCACGGAACGCGCGGAGTAGTCCACACGCTTACCGAGCAGGTTCTGACGGAATCGACCCTGCTTACCCTTCAGCATGTCGCTGAGGGACTTCAGCGGGCGGTTACCCGGGCCGGTCACCGGACGGCCGCGACGACCGTTGTCGAAGAGGGCGTCAACAGCCTCCTGAAGCATGCGCTTCTCGTTGTTGACGATGATCTCCGGGGCACCGAGGTCCAGGAGCCGCTTCAGACGGTTGTTGCGGTTGATGACACGGCGGTACAGGTCGTTCAGGTCGGAGGTCGCGAAGCGGCCACCGTCCAGCTGCACCATCGGACGCAGGTCCGGCGGGATGACCGGGACGCAGTCCAGGACCATGCCCTTGGGGCTGTTGGACGTCTGCAGGAACGCGGAGACGACCTTCAGGCGCTTGAGGGCACGGGTCTTCTTCTGGCCCTTGCCGGTGCGGATGATCTCGCGGAGCCTCTCGGCCTCCTCCTCGAGGTCGAAGGACTCCAGGCGCTTCTGCAGCGCCGCGGCACCCATCGAACCGTCGAAGTACGTACCGAAGCGGTCGCGCAGCTCGCGGTAGAGCAGCTCGTCGCCCTCCAGGTCCTGGACCTTGAGGTTCTTGAACCGGTTCCACACCTCGTCGAGGCGGTCGATCTCGCGCTGCGCACGGTCGCGCAGCTGCTTCATCTCACGCTCGGCACCCTCGCGCACCTTGCGGCGCACGTCGGCCTTGGCCCCCTCGGCCTCCAGCTCGGCCAGGTCGGTCTCGAGCTTCTTGGCGCGGCCTTCGAGGTCGGCGTCGCGGCGGTTCTCGATCTGCTGGCGCTCGACCGAGACGTGCGCCTCCAGGGAGGGCAGGTCGCGGGTACGGCGCTCCTCGTCGACGTACGTGATCATGTACGCGGCGAAGTAGATGACCTTCTCAAGGTCCTTCGGAGCCAGGTCGAGCAGGTAGCCCAGACGGCTCGGGACACCCTTGAAGTACCAGATGTGCGTGACGGGCGCGGCCAGCTCGATGTGGCCCATCCGCTCACGGCGCACCTTGGCGCGGGTGACCTCGACGCCACAGCGCTCACAGATGATGCCCTTGAAGCGGACGCGCTTGTACTTGCCGCAGTAGCACTCCCAGTCCCGGGTCGGACCGAAGATCTTCTCGCAGAAGAGTCCGTCCTTTTCGGGCTTCAGGGTGCGGTAGTTGATGGTCTCGGGCTTCTTGACCTCACCGTGGCTCCACTGACGGATGTCGTCAGCGGTGGCCAGGCCGATCCGGAGCTCGTCGAAGAAGTTGACGTCGAGCACTATGCGTCAATCCCTCTCAGGGTCGAAAGTCTTTGGTCTGAAACGGGGGCCTGGGGGTCGGCGGGGCCCTGTGGGTGAGGGCCCCGCCGGACTCCCGTCAGACCTCTTCGACGCTGCTCGGCTCGCGCCGGGACAGGTCGATGCCGAGCTCCTCCGCAGCGCGGAAGACGTCCTCGTCGGTGTCACGCATCTCGATGGACATACCGTCGCTGGACAGCACCTCCACGTTCAGGCAGAGCGACTGCATCTCCTTGATGAGCACCTTGAAGGACTCGGGGATGCCGGGCTCGGGGATGTTCTCGCCCTTGACGATGGCCTCGTAGACCTTCACGCGGCCCGTGACGTCGTCGGACTTGATGGTCAGCAGCTCCTGGAGGGCGTACGCGGCGCCGTAGGCCTCAAGGGCCCACACCTCCATCTCACCGAAGCGCTGGCCACCGAACTGCGCCTTACCACCCAGCGGCTGCTGGGTGATCATCGAGTACGGACCGGTCGAGCGGGCGTGGAGCTTGTCGTCGACCAGGTGGTGCAGCTTCAGGATGTACATGTAGCCGACCGAGATCGGGTCCGGGAACGGCTCACCGGAGCGGCCGTCGAACAGCCGCGCCTTGCCGGACGGGAGGACCAGGCGGTCGCCGTCGCGGTTCGGGATGGTGTGCTGCAGCAGACCCGCCAGCTCGTCCTCGCGGGCACCGTCGAAGACCGGGGTCGCGACGTTGGTGCGCGGGGCGACCTGGTCGGCGCCGATGACCTGCAGGCGCTGGGCCCACTCGTCCGCGAGGCCGGAGACGTCCCAGCCGCGGCTGGCGAGCCAGCCGAGGTGGATCTCCAGGACCTGTCCCGGGTTCATTCGGGACGGCACACCCAGCGGGTTCAGGATGATGTCGACCGGGGTGCCGTCCTCCAGGAACGGCATGTCCTCGATCGGCAGGATCTTGGAGATGACACCCTTGTTGCCGTGGCGGCCGGCGAGCTTGTCACCGTCGGTGATCTTGCGCTTCTGCGCGACGTAGACGCGGACCAGCTGGTTCACGCCCGGCGGCAGCTCGTCGCCCTCCTCGCGGTCGAAGACACGCACACCGATGACCTTGCCGGTCTCGCCGTGCGGCACCTTCAGCGAGGTGTCACGGACCTCACGGGCCTTCTCACCGAAGATCGCGCGCAGCAGGCGCTCCTCGGGGGTCAGCTCGGTCTCACCCTTCGGGGTGACCTTGCCGACGAGGATGTCGCCGGCGATGACCTCGGCACCGATACGGATGATGCCGCGCTCGTCGAGGTCGGCGAGGACCTCCTCGGAGACGTTCGGGATGTCCCGGGTGATCTCCTCGGGGCCGAGCTTGGTGTCACGGGCGTCGACCTCGTGCTCCTCGATGTGGATCGAGGAGAGGACGTCGTCCTGCACGAGGCGCTGCGACAGGATGATCGCGTCCTCGTAGTTGTGACCCTCCCACGGCATGAACGCCACGAGCAGGTTCTTGCCGAGGGCCATCTCGCCGTTCTGGGTGGCCGGGCCGTCGGCCAGGACCTGGCCGGTGATGATCCGGTCGCCCTCGTTGACGATGACCTTCTGGTTGACCGAGGTGCCCTGGTTGGACCGGGAGAACTTGGCCAGGCGGTACGTGATGTACGTGCCGTCGTCGTTGGCGGTGGTGATGTAGTCCGCGGAGACCTCCTGGACCACACCGTCCTTCTCGGCCTTGACCACGTCACCGGCGTCGACCGCGGAGCGGTACTCCATGCCGGTGCCGACGAGCGGCGCCTCGGACTTAATCAGCGGCACGGCCTGACGCATCATGTTCGCGCCCATGAGGGCACGGTTGGCGTCGTCGTGCTCGAGGAAGGGGATCATGGCGGTCGCGACCGACACCATCTGGCGCGGCGAGACGTCCATGTAGTCCACGTCCTCGCCGCCGACGTAGTCGACCTCGCCGCCACGGCGGCGGACCAGCACGCGGGCCTCGGCGAACCGCATCTCGTCGGTCAGCGGGGCGTTGGCCTGCGCGATGACGAAGCGGTCCTCCTCGTCGGCGGTCAGGTAGTCGACCTCGTCGGTGACCTGGCCGTCGACGACCTTGCGGTACGGCGTCTCGATGAAACCGAACGCGTTGACCCGGCCGTAGGAGGCGAGCGAGCCGATCAGACCGATGTTCGGGCCTTCGGGCGTCTCGATGGGGCACATGCGGCCGTAGTGCGAGGGGTGCACGTCACGGACCTCGAAGCCGGCCCGCTCACGGGAGAGACCACCCGGGCCGAGGGCGTTCAGACGACGCTTGTGCGTCAGCCCCGACAGCGGGTTGTTCTGGTCCATGAACTGGGACAGCTGCGAGGTGCCGAAGAACTCCTTGATCGACGCCACGACCGGGCGGATGTTGATCAGGGTCTGCGGCGTGATCGCCTCGACGTCCTGCGTGGTCATGCGCTCGCGCACGACACGCTCCATACGGGCGAGACCCGTACGGACCTGGTTCTGGATCAGCTCACCGACGCTGCGGATACGGCGGTTGCCGAAGTGGTCGATGTCGTCGGTCTCGACCATGATCGAGCGGCCGGACTCGCCGGTCGTCTCGGTCTCGCCGGCGTGCAGCTTCACCAGGTACTTGATGGTGGCGATGACGTCGTCGGTGGTGAGCACACCGGCGTCCAGCGGCTCGTCCGCACCGAGCTTCTTGTTCACCTTGTAGCGGCCGACCTTGGCGAGGTCGTAGCGCTTCGGGTTGAAGTAGAGGTTCTCCAGCAGCGTCTGCGCGGCCTCACGCGTGGGGGGCTCGCCCGGGCGCAGCTTGCGGTAGATGTCGAGCAGCGCGTCGTCCTGGCCCTGGGTGTGGTCCTTCTCCAGGGTGGCGCGCATGGACTCGTACTCGCCGAACTCCTCAAGGATCTGCTCGGTCGTCCAGCCGAGCGCCTTCAGGAGGACGGTCACCGACTGCTTGCGCTTGCGGTCGATGCGGACACCGACCATGTCGCGCTTGTCGATCTCCATCTCCAGCCAGGCACCCCGGGACGGGATGATCTTGGCGGAGAAGATGTCCTTGTCGGAGGTCTTGTCGATGGAGGAGTCGAAGTAGACACCGGGGGAACGGACCAGCTGGGACACCACGACACGCTCGGTGCCGTTGATGACGAAAGTGCCCTTGTTCGTCATGAGCGGGAAGTCGCCCATGAAGACCGTCTGGGACTTGATCTCACCGGTCTCGTTGTTGGTGAACTCGGCGGTGACGAAGAGCGGGGCGGCGTACGTGAAGTCGCGCTCCTTGCACTCGTCGATGGAGTTCTTCGGCGGCTCGAAGCGGTGGTCCCGGAACGTCAGGGACATCGACCCGGAGAAGTCCTCGATCGGGGAGATCTCCTCGAAGATCTCCTCCAGACCGGACTTGGTGGGGACGTCCTGACCGTTCTCCAGAGCCTCCTCGACCCGACTCTGCCAGGCGGTGTTGCCGAGCAGCCAGTCAAAGCTCTCGGTCTGCAGCGCGAGCAGGTTCGGAACCTCGAGAGGCTCCTTGATCTTTGCAAAGGAGATGCGCAGCGGGGCGGTGCTGGCGCCGTTGTTCGTATTCGCGGTCGAGGCATTGCGCGAGGCGGCCAAGAGGGGGTCCTTCCGAGGGCTCGGACTCACTACGCGCGTGCCGGCCCCTCCCCCGCACACAGAGACAGAACCCCAGGTCGAGGGGGCTTTTGTCATCGGTGCTCGAGTGAGGGCAGACCCCTGGTGACGGGCAGGGGACAGCTAACAGGCAGCGCAAAGGGTCAGTGTAGCCACTTGGCACACTGATGTCCAGTGCGGGTTTATCGAGACCCTCGCTGTGCTCACCGCTCTCGTCAACGCCCTCGGCATGCCTGCCCTCAACGCACGTTGATACTGCCCTCTTCGCCGTCGATCCATGCCTCGGATTCGGATCGTTGTGACGACGCGTCCTGAGAATTGCGCGCTGCGTGCGGTTCGTCAAGGCCCCTCAGTCCAAACGAGACTGGCCGGAGACACGACGAAGATCACCATACCCCTCGCCGTCGCGAGTGCAAGGCAACCGTGGTCGGTCCTCCGGATACGCCGAAGAGCGACCACCCGGATGGATGATCGCTCTTCGGTGCGTTCGCGTTACAGCCCTACGGGGCACTTTTCACGGTGCCCCGGGACTGCGGTCGGCGCGCGTTCGAGTCCGTGCGGACCCGGAAGGTCTTACTTGACCTCGACGGAGGCGCCGGCGCCCTTGAGGGACTCGGCGGCCTTCTCCGCGGCTTCCTTGTTGACCTTCTCGAGGACCGGCTTCGGGGTGCCGTCGACGAGGTCCTTGGCCTCCTTCAGACCCAGCGAGGTCAGCTCACGCACGACCTTGATGACCTGGATCTTCTTGTCGCCGGCGCCGGTGAGGATGACGTCGAACTCGTCCTTCTCCTCCTCGGCCTCGGCGGCAGCGCCACCGGCGACACCGCCGGCCATGACGACCGGGGCGGCAGCGGCAGCGGTGACGTCGAACTTGTCCTCGAAGGCCTTCACGAACTCGGAGAGCTCGATGAGGGTCATCTCCTCGAACTGGGCAAGCAGCTCGTCCTGGGTGAGCTTCGCCATGATGGCGGTCCTTCCACTAAATCGGCAGGTGCCGGATGTACTGGGTAAGGCGGGCGTACGTCGGCCCGCTGCGACCCGCGCCGTTGGTGCGGGTCAGAAAGCGAGCCGAGTTACTCGGCACCGCCCTGCTCGGCCTGCTTGGCGCGAAGCGCGTCCACGGTGCGGACGAGCTTCGACGGCAGCGCCTGGAAGACGGAGGCAGCCTGGGACTGCTTCGCCTTGAAGGCACCGGCCAGCTTGCTGAGCAGAACCTCGCGGGACTCGAGGTCCGCAAGCTTCTTGATCTCGTCGGCGGACAGCGCCTTGCCGTCAAGGACACCGCCCTTGATGACGAGATTGGGGTTCTCCTTGGCGAAGTCACGCAGACCCTTCGCCGACTCCACCGGGTCACCGGTGACGAAGGCGACGGCCGTCGGGCCAGCGAAGAGCTGGTCCTCCAGCGTGATCCCGGCCTCCTTGGCCGCAATCTTGGTCAGCGTGTTCTTCACCACGGCGTACTGGGCGTTCTCACCGAGCGACCGGCGCAGCGTCTTGAGCTGCGCCACGGTGAGACCGCGGTACTCGGTCAGCACGGCGGCGTTGGAGCTGCGGAACTTGTCCGTCAGCTCCGCAACCGCGGCAGCCTTGTCGGGCCTCGCCATAGAGCCTCGGCCTCCTTCCGGGTGATTCGGACCGCGCGGACCCGAAGGAGGACTGGGGAAACGAAACGCCCCGGCGCAGGCGCACGGGGCGGACTCGACCGGTCGCACACGCGCTCGGCGCGCGCACTCCGGGAGTTCTTCCACAGTCACCTGCGCGGGTCGCCCACTTTTCAGCGGATCCTTCGGCCACCGCACCCTCGTTCGAGAGCGCGGCAACGACCAGCGGTCTTTGGCTTCTGGAAGAGAGTACGCGACCGGTACGCCACCGAGCAAATCGCCCCGTAACCGGTAGGGCACGGCCGCGGAAGGGGCCCGGTCGGTGCCCTCCGGTGCTGAGCCGGGAGGGCCGGACGGGTGCCCTCCGGTGCTCGGCGAGCCGTGAAGGCCCGGCGGAGTGTTCTGGTGCCGGCCGGGCCGGGAGAGCCGGGTGGAGGCCCTCCGTGGCGGCTTCGGGCGTCAGTGCCCGGGCCGGTGTGCCGGCTCGCGGACGTCCACCGTGTCCGCGGTGGCGGGCGCCCGGACCCGCACCGGGGCACCGACGTCGTGGAAGGTGACCGTGAGGTCGAACTCGCCGTGCCGGCCGAAGCCCCGCACGCGCTGCCGGCTGACCTGGTCGCGGCCGTCGAGCCACACGTCCAGGGTCAGCTCGTCCACGCCCTGCTTGGCGTACACGTCCAGGCTCTGCTGCCGGCCCGCCCGGCCGGGGCCGTCCTGGTCCCTCAGTCGGCGGCGCAGCTCGGCCACGGTGACCGTGCCGGTGTAGTGCGTCGTGCGGGTCTGCTCGACGGTCTCGGTACCGGTGCGGTGGATGTCCTTCGCGGCCGTGAGAAAGGCGGCCTCCCGGACCGGATTGTGCCCGGCCTCGTCGCGCATGGCGGTCATGTCCACCCGCAGGCCCCCGCCCGAGCGGAACTTCGCGGTGGGCCCGAAGTCGAGCCAGTGCCTGCCGTGGGACTCGCGCACTGCCTCGGCGGACATGCTGGAGTACAAGTGGCGGCCGACCAGGCGCAGTTCCAGGGTGCCCGGCTCGGCGCCGCCGAGGGTGGTGATCCGCACCCGGCCCACCGCCGGCCGGGCGCCGACCCAGCCCTCGGCCCGGATCCGCCCCTGTTCGGGCGCCCGCCCGGTGATGGTGTAGCGCAGCGAGTCGGCGGCTTCGGTCTGCCGTACGGCCCGGTCCACGGCCGCCGCTGCCGGTCCGCCCGGCGCCCGCGTGCCGCCGGCGGCCGTCGAGCAGCCCGCCGCACCGGCGAGAGCGAGACCGAGGCCGAGGCCGAGGCCGAGGAGAGCGACGCGCGGGACGCGCGGGGACGGCCTCGACGGCCTCATGGCCTTCCTCTGGTTCCGGGGCCCCGTGTTCAGGAGCGGGTGCCCGCGCCGCCGGCGACGGTCCCGCCGGACTTCAGCAGGTCCGCGAAGTCCTTGGTGTCGCTCGCCGGGGGTGCCTCCGCGGAGACCTTCACGCCGTAGTCGCTGTAGTAGGCGGTGCTGGTCATGGTGCCGTGCGCCGTGTCGGCCCGCTCGGACTTCTTCACCAGCAGGTTCTGGTCGTTGACCCAGATGTCGATGGTGTCGGTGGTGACACCCGCCTGGTCGAGCTGCTGCTTCAGCGCCGACAGCTGGTCCTTGCTGAGGTTGCCGCTCTTGCCCGCGAGGTCCGCGACGTTCACCGTGCCGGAGTAGTGGGTGGTACGGACGCCGGAGACCGTCTCCTCGCCGGCCTTCTTCACGTCACCGGAGGCCAGCAGCATCTTCACGGACTGGTTCGGCGTGGAGTTCTGCAGCTGGTCCTTCATGTACGAACCGGAGGCGCCGCCGAGCTTGGCGAGATCGGCGTACGCGTACTTGACCCAGTGCTTGCCGCCCGTGTGCTGGGCGTACGCGTCGCTCATGTGGGCGTAGTAGGCACCCGGCAGATAACGGGCCTCCATCGACGCCGTGCCGGCCTTGCGCATCAGCTCGGCCATCTGGCCGCCGGTGTAGGTGATGGTGAGGTTGCCCTTGAGGCCGTCACCCCAGGTGAGGGCGCCGTTCGCGGTCATCGACATCAGGTTGCCGATGGAGGTGGTGGAGCGGACCCTGGCCGAGTCCGCCTTGTCGGTGGACTGCTCGGCGTTGCGCAGCGCGGCGATGGGGCTGATGTGGATGGCGACACCGCCCGCCGCCTTGTCGCCCTTCCCGGAACCGCAGGCGGCCACCCCGGTCAGCGCGGCCACCACCGCCACGGACAGGGATATCCGGCGCGCCGTCGTGCTCTTCATCTTGTCCTACCCCCATGCGAGTCGAGTGCCTGCACCGTAGCCCAGGCCACTGACAGCCGTGCGAAAGCTCGTACAAAGAAAGGCTCGTACAGAAAGGCTCGTACGAAGAAAGGACGGACCCCGCACCTGGAAGGTTGCAGGGCCCGCCCTTACTCACGCGTACCTGACGCGGCTACCGGGGGGAGCGCATGGCTCAGACGGCGGCCGGGTCCTCCTCGACGAGGAGGTTGCGGGTGCGGTTGGAGTCGACCGGAATGCCGGGGCCCATCGTGGTGCTGATGGCGGCCTTCTTGATGTAGCGACCCTTGGCGGCGGACGGCTTCAGACGGAGGATCTCCTCCAGCGCGGCGCCGTAGTTCTCCACCAGCTTGGTGTCGTCGAAGGACACCTTGCCGATGATGAAGTGCAGGTTCGAGTGCTTGTCGACGCGGAACTCGATCTTGCCGCCCTTGATCTCGGTCACGGCCTTGGCGGTGTCCGGGGTCACGGTGCCGGTCTTCGGGTTCGGCATCAGACCACGCGGGCCGAGGACGCGGCCGAGGCGGCCGACCTTGCCCATGAGGTCCGGGGTGGCGACGACGGCGTCGAAGTCCAGACGGCCGTTCGCCACCTCGTCGATCAGCTCGTCGGCGCCGACGATGTCGGCGCCCGCGGCACGCGCGGCCTCGGCACGGTCACCGGTCGCGAAGACCAGGACCCGGGCGGTCTTACCGGTGCCGTGCGGAAGGTTCACGGTGCCACGGACCATCTGGTCGGCCTTGCGCGGGTCGACACCCAGACGGAAGGCGACCTCGACGGTGGAGTCGAACTTGGTCGTGGAGGTCTCCTTGGCGAGACGGACGGCCTCGAGCGGGGCGTAGAGCTTCTCCCGGTCGACCTTGGCGTCCGCAGCGCGGAGAGCCTTGCTGCGCTTGCTCACAACTTGCTCCTGTGTGTTCTGAAAGGAGTCGTGGTCCCTGGGCCGAGCAGGCCCTGCCACGTGCGACCGGCTACGGCCGCATGACTACTGGGGGGTTGGGGTTCAGCCCTCGACCGTGATGCCCATGGAGCGGGCGGTGCCGGCGATGATCTTCGACGCGGCGTCCAGGTCGTTCGCGTTCAGGTCGGGCATCTTGGTCTGGGCGATCTCGCGGACCTGCGCCTCGGTGATCTTGGCGACCTTGGTCTTGTGCGGCTCGCCGGAGCCCTTCTCGACACCAGCAGCCTTGAGGATCATCTTCGCGGCCGGCGGCGTCTTGGTGACGAAGGTGAAGGAACGGTCCTCGTAGACCGTGATCTCCACCGGGATGACCCAACCGCGCTGCGACTCGGTCGCGGCGTTGTAGGCCTTGCAGAACTCCATGATGTTGACGCCGTGCTGACCCAGCGCGGGGCCGACCGGCGGGGCCGGGTTCGCCGCACCGGCGTTGATCTGGAGCTTGATGAGCCCCGTGACCTTCTTCTTCTTGGGAGGCATAGCTCTCCGGGTCCTTTCATTCGGGTCCATGCCCGCGCAAGGATCGCGACCTGACGCAGGCATACCGCACAACGATAACGGGTATAGATGCGCGGCTAAAAACCGTGCAGGTCAGGTGGACCGTGACGGCCTGCCTGACCTGCGCGGAAGTACGAAGTCCAATAAAGGACTAGTTCTTCTGGATCTGGTCGAAGGAGAGCTCGACCGGCGTCTCGCGGCCGAAGATCTCCACCAGGCCCTTGACCTTCTTCGAGTCGGGATTGATCTCGTTGATGGTCGCCTGCAGCGTGGCGAACGGACCGTCGGTGACGGTGACCGAGTCGCCGACCTCGAAGTCCAGCACCTGGACCTCGACCTTGCGCTGCGGAGCGGGCTTGCCCTCGGCCTCCGCGGCCTCGCGGGCGGCCTTCTCCTCGGCCTCCGGGGCGAGCATCTTGACGATCTCGTCCAGGGTCAGCGGGTACGGGTCGTAGGCGTTGCCGACGAAGCCGGTGACACCCGGGGTGTTGCGGACGACGCCCCAGGACTCGTTGGTCAGGTCCATGCGGACCAGGACGTAACCCGGCAGCTTGTTCTGCTTGATCGTCTTGCGGTCGCCGTTCTTGATCTGGACGACCTCTTCCTGCGGCACCTCGGCCTGGAAGATGTAGTCCTCGACGTTCAGCGAGACGGCGCGCTGCTCCAGGTTGGTCTTCACGCGGTTCTCGTAACCGGCGTAGGTGTGGATGACGTACCACTCGCCGGGCAGGGTGCGCAGTTCCTCGCGCAGGGCCTGGACGGGGTCGACGGGCTCGGCCGGCTCCTCCTCGGCAGCCTCGGCGGCGGCCTCCTCGCCAGCCTCCTCGGCGTCCTCGTCCTCTTCGTCCTCGACGTGCAGGGCCGCCTCTTCGGCCGGCTCCCCCGCCTCGGCCTCGGCAGCCTCGAACTCGTCCTGCTCGTCCGCGCCCTCGACGATGTCGAGCTCGTCGTCCACCATCTCGGCAGCGGTCCCGCGAGGCTCGATGGCTTCGTCGTTCAGGTTCGGGTCAGACACGATGGCTGCTTCTTCCTGGATACATAGGGGTGGAACATGCGAAAACGGGCGCCGGTGCCACGGCGCCCTTCGCTCTTGGCTCAGCCGAAGACGTACTTGGCCGCGTGGTTGAGCCCATAGTCAATCACGGTCACCAGCGCAATCATGATGGCGACGAAGAAGATCACCACGGTGGTGTACGACGTCAGCTGGTTACGGCTCGGCCAGACGACCTTGCGGAGCTCCGCGATGATCTGGCGGTAGAAGGTGGCCAGGCGCTTCAGCGGGCCCTTCTTGGCGCGCTTACCGCCCTTGCGGGCCTTCTTCTTGGACTCCGGCAGCTCGTCCTGGGCGTCAGGCGTGTCGATGGAGCCCACGGCGTCCGTCATTCGTCCTCACCTGGTCCCGGGTCATGGCCGTGCCGCGCCCGGTTTCTGAGCCGCACGGCGGTGCATTGCTGTACGTACATGCGCACACATCCTGGCGGTGTGTGTAGCAGGGCCGGAGGGACTTGAACCCCCAACCGCCGGTTTTGGAGACCGGTGCTCTACCAATTGAGCTACGACCCTTTGTGTGTCCCCCAACGTACCGCATCCAACCGGGTGCGCGGTGTGCACCGGGTGCGGTGGCGGCTGCTGAAGGCCAACGAGGTGAGAGTGTACGTGGTCAACGGCCCGGCGTCGAACAGAAAGTGCCCGTCCAGGGCCACATGACCAAAGATCGTCCTGGCCGGCGCCCGGATTCGGACCCGTGTTCACGCCTCGACCCGATGCTGTTCAGTCCGTGAAACCCGCATGCCGCAGACATTTCCGGTCTGGAACGATGGGCCCTATGAGCGCTGCAACCCCACCCACCGAGCGCCGGGTCTCCGCCCGAGTCGGCGCGATCTCCGAGTCCGCCACCCTCGCCGTGGACGCCAAGGCCAAGGCCCTGAAGGCCGCCGGGCGTCCGGTGATCGGCTTCGGCGCCGGTGAACCCGACTTCCCGACTCCGGACTACATCGTCGAGGCGGCCGTCGAGGCCTGCAAGAACCCCAAGTACCACCGCTACACCCCGGCCGGCGGCCTGCCCGAGCTGAAGGCCGCGATCGCCGCGAAGACGCTGCGCGACTCCGGCTGGGAGCCCGACGTCTCGCAGATCCTCGTCACCAACGGCGGCAAGCAGGCCATCTACGAGGCGTTCGCGGCGATCCTCGACCCGGGTGACGAGGTCATCGTCCCGGCGCCGTACTGGACGACGTACCCGGAGTCGATCCGCCTCGCGGGCGGCGTCCCGGTGGAGGTCGTGGCCGACGAGACCACCGGCTACCGCGTCAGCGTGGAGCAGCTGGAGGCGGCGCGCACGGAGAAGACGAAGGTCGTCCTCTTCGTCTCCCCGTCCAACCCGACGGGCGCCGTGTACTCCGAGGCCGAGTCCGAGGCGATCGGCCGCTGGGCCGTCGAGCACGGCCTGTGGGTGCTCACCGACGAGATCTACGAGCACCTGGTCTACGGCGACGCCGCCGCCGTCTCCCTGCCGGCGCTGCTGCCCGAGCTGCGCGACAAGTGCGTCGTGGTCAACGGCGTGGCGAAGACGTACGCCATGACCGGCTGGCGCGTGGGCTGGGTCATCGGCCCGAAGGACGTCGTCAAGGCCGCGACGAACCTGCAGTCGCACGCCACCTCGAACGTCTCCAACGTCGCCCAGGTGGCCGCCCTGGCCGCCGTCTCGGGTGACCTTGAGGCCGTGGCGAAGATGCGTGAGGCCTTCGACCGGCGCCGCAAGACCATCGTGCGGATGCTCAATGAGATCGACGGCGTGCTCTGCCCGGAGCCCGAGGGTGCCTTCTACGCCTACCCGTCGGTCAAGGCGCTGCTCGGCAAGGAGATCCGCGGCAAGCGCCCGCAGGACACGGTCGAGCTGGCCGCGCTGATCCTGGAGGAGGCCGAGGTCGCGGTCGTCCCGGGTGAGGCCTTCGGCACGCCGGGCTACCTGCGGCTTTCGTACGCGCTGGGCGACGAGGACCTCGTCGAGGGTGTGAGCCGCATCCAGAAGCTGCTGGCGGAGGCGCGGGACTGATCGGTCCCGTTCCGGACAGGAGCACCTGGGAACGTCCCCAGGTGCTCCTGTTCGTTTGTGCGGGCAAGACCCCGTACGGGGAAACGGCTACCGGTACGCCGGTGACGTACGGCAGGATCTGGGGATGGAGCGTGTACGTGAACTCTCTGAGCTGCCGAAAGCCCATCTCCACCTGCATTTCACCGGTTCGATGCGGCCGGGCACCGTCCTGGAACTGGCCGACAAACACGGCGTACGCCTGCCCGACACCCTGACCGAAGCGCTGACCAGTGGGGAACCGCCCAAGCTGCGGGCCACGGACGAGCGCGGCTGGTTCCGTTTCCAGCGGCTGTACGACGCGGCGCGCTCCTGCCTGCGCGAACCGGAGGACATCCAGCGCCTGGTCCGGGAGGCGGCCGAGGAGGACCTGAAGGACGGTTCGGGCTGGCTGGAGATCCAGGTGGACCCGACGTCGTACGCGCCCCGGCTGGGCGGTCTGATCCCGGCGCTGGAGATCATCCTGGACGCGGTGGAGACGACGTCCCGCGAGACCGGGCTCGGCATGCGGGTCCTGGTGGCCGCCAACCGTATGAAGCACCCGCTGGACGCCCGCACGCTGGCCCGCCTCGCCGTGCGCTACGCGGACCGGGGCGTGGTCGGTTTCGGGCTCTCCAACGACGAGCGGCGCGGCATGGCCCGGGACTTCGACCGGGCCTTCCACATCGCGCGCGAGGGCGGTCTGCTGTCGGCCCCGCACGGCGGCGAGCTGGCCGGCCCCGCCTCGGTGCGGGACTGCCTGGACGACCTGCACGCCACCCGCATCGGGCACGGCGTGCGCGCGGCGGACGACCCCCGGCTGCTGAAACGGCTGGCGGACCGGGGCGTGACCTGCGAGGTGTGCCCGGCCTCGAACGTGGCGCTCGGCGTGTACGAGAAGCCCGAGGACGTGCCGCTGCGGACGTTCTTCGAAACCGGCGTCCCGATGGCGCTCGGCGCCGACGACCCGCTGCTGTTCGGCTCCCGGCTCGCCGCCCAGTACGAGATCGCCCGCCAGGCCCACGGCTTCTCGGACGCCGAACTCGCCGAGCTGGCACGCCAGTCGGTGCGGGGCTCGGCCGCCCCCGAGGACGTCAAGACGCGGCTGCTGGCCGGCGTGGACGACTGGTTGCACCCGGTGTGAGGTTCATGCGGAGGCGGGCGCGACGGAGACCGCGCCCAGCAGCGTCCTGACGAGCCGCGCGGCGAAGTCGTCTACCGGTGGCCGCTGCCCCGGCTCGGCCGCGTCGTAGGCGAACGCGCGCTGCGCGCAGGCGCCCAGCAGCAGGGAGGCGGCGGCGAAGGTGTCGGCGTCGGCGCGGACGCGGCCGGCGGCCTGTTCGGCGCGGAGGTAGGCGTCCAGGTCCTGGATGGGCTGGTGCGGCCCGGAGCCGAGCTTGCGCAGCGCCTCGTAGTGGCGCTTCTTGAGCTGGGTCTCGGCGTACAGGGACGCGGCGATCGGGAAGCTCTGCTCGTAGAAGAGGGCGGCCTGGCGGGCGATCTCGGTGAGGTTGCCCGCCAGGGTGCCCCGTCCCGGTTCGGCGGCGAGGCTGCCGAGCAGCGGGGTGAGCCGGGGAAGCCGCTCGGTGAGCACCCGGACGAACAGCTCTTCCTTGCTGTCGAAGTACTTGTAGAGGGCCGCCTCGGAGCAGCCGGCCGCCCGGGCGATCTCCTTGGTGGTGGCGCGGGCGAGTCCGACGGTGAGCATGAGCTCGTGGGCGGCGTCGAGGATGCGGACACGCGCCGGCTTCGGCTCCATGGGGGTCCAATCGGGCTTGACGGATGGGTGAGTACTTACCCACTCTAGGTGGAGCAGGGGTGAGTGAATACTCACCCACCTAACCGCAGTACGGGGAGCACCATGAACCTCACCGTTTTCGGCGCCACCGGCGGCATCGGCCGGGAGATCGTCCGTCAGGCGCTCGGCGCCGGTCACCGGGTCACCGCCGTGGTCCGTGATCCGGCCCGGCTGGACGTCACGGGAGACGCGCTGCGGGTGGTCCGCGCCGACCTGGCCGACCCGGAGGAGCTGCGCGCCGCCGTCAGGGGCCAGGGCGCGGTCCTCTCCGGCCTGGGCCCCCGCAGCCGCAAGGACGCCGGCGTCGCCACCCGGCTGACCCGTACGATCCTGCACGCGATGGAGGCCGAGGGGGTACGGCGGCTGCTCGTGGTCAGCGCCGGCCCGGTCGGCCCCGCTCCCGCCGACGACGGCCCGCTGGACCGCGCCGCGCGCGGCCTGGTGTCGGCGATCCTCAAGGACGTCTACGCCGACCTGCGCGAGATGGAGGCCGAACTGGCCCGCAGCGGCACGGACTGGACGTCCGTACGGCCGCCGCGCCTGCAGGACAAGCCGCTCACCGGCCGCTACCGCACGGTCGTGGGCGGCTTCCCGCCCAGGGGCCGCTTCATCGCACGCGCGGACGTGGCCCACGCGATGCTGGCGATGATCGACGACCAGGGCACGGTGAAGCAGGGGGTGGGGGTGGCGTACTAGTGCTCCCGGCAGGCGGCGTCTGCCCGTCGGGGCGAATGCTGCCTGCCCGGGCACCAGGCCGTGGCGGCCCTGAGGGGGCTGCGCGCGCGGGACCGCCGGTCCTACAGGCTGACGCCGACCGTCACCGGCTCGTTGACGAGCGTGATCCCGAAGGCCTCGCGCACCCCGGCGACCACCTCGCGGGCCAGCGCCAGCAGGTCCTCGGTGGTGGCCTCGCCCCGGTTGGTGAGGGCGAGGGTGTGCTTTGTGGAGATGCGGGCCGGCCCGGTGCCATACCCCTTGGTGAAACCGGCCTTGTCGATCAGCCAGGCCGCGGACGTCTTCGTACGGCCCTCCCCCGCCGGGTAGGCGGGCGGCTCGACACCGTCGGCCAGCCGCTCGCGCACGCGCGCGTGGAACGCGGCGAACTGCTCGTCGGTGAGGATCGGGTTGGTGAAGAAGGACCCGGCGGACCAGGTGTCGTGGTCCTCGGGATCGAGCACCATGCCCTTGCCGGCGCGCAGCTTGAGCACCGTCTCGCGGGCGTCGGCCAGCGGCACCCGGTCGCCCTGCCCGACGCCGAGCGCACGGGCCGTCTCGGCGTACCTGACGGGTGCCGACAGCCCGGCCGCGTCCTCCAGCTCGAAGCGGACGCGCAGCACGACATAGCGCTCGGGGTCGGCCTTGAAGCGGCTGTGGCGGTACGAGAAGGCGCACTCCTCGTTCGTCAGTGTGACGGTCTCGCCGGCGCGCCGGTCGTAGGCGATGACCTCGGTGATGGTGGAGGAGACCTCCTGGCCGTAGGCGCCCACGTTCTGGATCGGCGTGGCGCCCGCGGATCCGGGGATGCCGGCCAGGCACTCGACACCGGCGAGCCCGGCCTCGACCGTGCGGGCGACGGCGTCCGTCCACACCTCGCCGGCCGCCAGCTCCAGCGTCGTACCCCGCAGCTCGACACCGCGCGTGGCGATGCGCAGGGCGGTGCCGTCGAAGCCCTTGTCGCCGATGACCAGGTTCGATCCGCCGCCGATGACCAGCAGCGGCGTCCCGCTGTCGTCGGCCTCACGGACGGCGGCGATCACCTCGGCGTCGGTCACCGCGGTGACCAGGCGCGTCGCGGGGCCGCCCAGCCGGAAGGTGGTCAGCGGGGCAAGGGGGGCGTCGTGGAGTACCTGCACGGGCCCAAGACTACGAGACGCCTGTGCCCGGGCGGACGGCCCCGGGTCGGCCGCCCCGGCACGCCCGCTCGCCGGACCGGGCACACGTGCACGCGCGCGTGGCCTTGGAAAGGGGGCCACGCGCGCGTGCACCGTGTACTGCCGGCCGACGGTCTGGGTGAGCCGCCGCTCCGCCTCCTCCCCGCTCACGGGCAGCCGGTCGCCGGAGGTCTGCCACGTGGCGCGGTCTTGGGGCGGGGCGGGTTCAGCGGACGGTGGTCTCCAGGGCGGCGTTCTCCACCTCGGCGGCCTCCGGGGACCCGGACTTCGGGGCGGCGTTCCCCACCTCCGCGTTCTCCACCTCGGCAGCCTCCGGGGCCCCGGTCTTCGGGGCTGTCCCGGATGCCTGGCCGTCCACCGCGGCGAGCCGGGCGGCGCTTCGGCGGGCCGGGATCACCAGGGCCGCCACCGCGGCCAGGGCGACCACCGCCGAGCCGGTGACCAGGGCGGGCCGCAGGCCGTCCACGAAGCTCTGCGCGCTCTCGTAGCCACCCCGCGCGGAGAAGATCGACGACATCACGGCGATGCCGAGCGCGCCGCCCACCTCCCGCAGCGCGTTGTTCGCGCCGGAGGCGATGCCCTGCTCCTGCGGGCGGACGCTGGACATCACCAGGTTGGCGGCCGGCGCGAAGTACAGGGCCATCCCGATGCCGCTGATGACGAGGGCGGGCAGCTGGGCGCCGTAGGAGGCGTGCGCGGTGGCCACGGCGGCCATGTAACCGAGACCGACGGCCTGCAGGAACAGACCCGCGGCCACGACCGGGCGGCCGCCGACGCGGTCCGAGAGGATCCCCGCGACGGGCGCGACGAGCATCGGCATACCGGTCCAGGGCAGCATCCTGAGGCCCGCCTCGGTGGGCGAGTAGCCGAGCACGCCCTGCATGTACTGGCTGAGCAGGAAGATCGAGCCGAACATGCCCAGGAACATCAGCAGGCTCGCAGCGTTGATGCCGGCGAAGGCACGGGACCGGAACAGCCTCATCGGCAGCATGGGGCTGGCCGCACGCGCGCTGTACAGGACGAACCCGGTCAGCAGCGCGCCGCCGGCGCACAGCGCGGTCAGGACCAGGGTGTCGGTCCAGCCGTCGGAGGGCCCGCGGACCAGGCCGTAGACGATTCCGAAGAGCCCGCCGCTGGCGAGCAGGGTGCCGGGGACGTCGAGCCGGGCGCCGGCGCCGTAGGACTCGGCGAGGCGCAGGCGGGCGAGCGGCAGCGTGACCAGGCCGAGCGGGACGTTCAGCCAGAAGATCCAGTGCCAGGAGACATGTTCGGTGAGGCTGCCGCCGATGAGCGGCCCGGAGGCGACGGCGAGGCCGTTGACGGCGCCCCAGATGCCGTACATCATCCCGCGCTTGGCGGCGGTACGGCCGCGGTCAGCAGGGTCAGCGTGAGCGGCATCATCACGGCCGCGCCGACTCCCTGGACCGCGCGGGCGGCGATCAGGGAGCCGATGCCGGGCGCCATGGCCGCGGCGGCGGAGGCGCCGGTGAACACGGTGAGGCCGGCGATGAACAGCCGGCGGCGCCCGAAGCGGTCGCCGAGCGCGGCGCCGAACATCAGCAGGACGGCGAAGGTGAGCGTGTAGGCGCTCACGGTCCATTCGAGGTCCCCCAGCGCGCCGCCGAGGTCCTTGCGGATGGAGGGCAGGGCGGTGGTGACGACGAGGTTGTCGAGGGCCGCCATGAATCCGGCGACGCTGGTGATCACCAGGGCCCACGCGGCCCCTCCGCGCGGTGCGCTCTGCGCGGTCTGCTGTGACATCTCTCCCCCTAGAGAGCGAATGAGTTAGTTATTGCTGACTAACTTTCCTGGGCGCGAAAAAGGCGGGCCACCCGCCTCGTTCCGCTACTTCTCCAGCCGGCCCGTCGCCCGGGCCGACGGATACATCCCTTGCCAGACCCGGTGTTCGGGCGGAAACCCCATGGCCGCGAGGGTGTTGATGAGCATCCCGTAGGCCAGGAAGGTCGTGGTCTCGCCGTCGTCCGCGCCGAGCGGCAGGTGGACCGTGTCCCAGAGCTTCATCCAGGCCGTCCGCACGGCCTCTCCGAACTCGTGGTCACCCTCCGCCTCAGCCGCCGCGACGGCGATGTACGTCTGCATCTGCATCTGGAGCTTCTCGGGCTGCTCCGTGATCATCCGCACATAGGCGTTCGCCATGGCGTGCAGGGCCTGCTCGCCCTCCAGCCCCTCGGCCGCCTCCTCGAAGACCCGGCAGGTGTCCTCCACGCACCGGAACGACGCGGCGGCGAAGATCGCCTTCTTGCCCGCGAAGAGCCGGAAGAGATACGGCTGCGAGACGCCCACGCGGGCCGCGATCGCCTCGGTGGACGTGCCGTAGTACCCCTTCCGCGCGAACTCCGTGATCGCCGCGCGAACGACGCTCTCACGCCGCTCCTCTGCACTCATCCTGGGCATACGCATAAGTTAGTACTCAATCACTAACTTGGCAAGCGGCCCGTTCGGGCCCCGCGTTCCGCAGACGCGTAAGGGGCGCCCCACCAGGGAGGACGCCCCTTACATCACCGCTGAGGCACATCACCGCTGTGGCACGTCACCGCTGAGGCACATCTCCGCGGTGGCACATCACCGCTGTGGGCGCCGTCAGGCCAGACGCACGACCACCCGGGACATGCCCAGCACCTTCTGGCCGCCGCTGGTCGCCGTGAGGTCCACCCGCACCGCGTTGTCGTCGAGCTTGGCCGCCACCTTGCCGCTGACCTCGATCAGGGCCCCCTGGTCGTCGTTCGGCACGACGACCGGCTTGGTGAAGCGGACGCCGTACTCCACGACCGCGCCCGGATCACCGACCCAGTCCGTGACCACGCGGATCGCCTCGGCCATGGTGAACATGCCGTGCGCGATGACGTCCGGCAGGCCCACCTCCTTGGCGAACTTCTCGTTCCAGTGGATCGGGTTGAAGTCCCCGGAGGCGCCCGCGTAGCGCACGAGGGTGGCCCGGGTCACGGGAAAGGTCTGCGCCGGCAGCTCGGTGCCGACCTCGACGTCCGCGTACGTGATCTTCGCCGTCATCAGGTCCTCACGCCTCCTCGGCCGCGCGGGCCACCAGCTTGGTCCAGGCGGTCACGACGTGCTCGCCCGCCTCGTCGTACACCTCACCGCGGATGTCCAGGATGTCGTTGCCCGCGAGGGACTTGATCCCCTCGATGGTGGAGGTGACCGAGAGCCGGTCGCCGGCGCGCACCGGGCGGTTGTAGGCGAACTTCTGGTCGCCGTGCACGACGCGGCTGTAGTCGAGGCCGAGCTGCGGGTCCTCGACGACCTGCGCCGCGGCCCGGAAGGTGATGGAGAAGACGAACGTCGGCGGGGCGATCACATCGGGATGTCCGTACGCCTTCGCGGCCTCGGGGTCGGTGTAGACCGGGTTGGTCTCGCCCACCGCCTCGGCGAACTCGCGGATCTTCTCCCGGCCCACCTCATAGGCCGCGGTGGGCGGGTAGGTCCGTCCTACGAAGGACTGGTCGAGCGCCATGGCCCGGCACCTCCTGATGTCTGCTGTGATGGCCCCAAATTAGCCGGAAACCAGCCGGGGAACGTGCGGGTGGGACGGACGGGCGACCGGCGGGTCGACGCGCAAACGGTGGGTCGACGCGCACCTGGCGGGTCGACGAGGCGCGGGCCGATGAGCCGCTGAACCCCGTCGGCCGCCCATGCCGGTGGCCCGCGTCGGCTCTACGAGTCGGTGACCCACACCGGCCCTACGAGTCGGTGACCCGCGTCGGCTCACGAGCCGGTGAACCGGGTGATCCGGCGCCGCTCTTGAAACGACGCGAGGCCGCCCCCTCGGAAGGGGACGGCCTCGCGTACGAGCCTGTTTATCGCGTCTCGCGGTGCGCGGTGTGCGCGTTGCAACGCGGGCAGTGCTTCTTCATCTCAAGACGGTCCGGGTTGTTACGCCGGTTCTTCTTGGTGATGTAGTTCCGCTCCTTGCACTCCACGCAGGCCAGCGTGATCTTCGGGCGGACGTCGGTGGCAGCCACGTGAGTGCTCCTAAGACGAACAGATGGACTGATTCAACGCAAGAAAGAGTAGCCGATCGAAGGACCGACCCCGCAATCGGCTACTGTCTGTAGCGGTGACCGGACTTGAACCGGTGACACAGCGATTATGAGCCGCTTGCTCTACCGACTGAGCTACACCGCTGAGATGCGATCAGAACCCGCCTTTCGACGGGAACCTCTCACACCAGAGCCCCAAAACGGAATCGAACCGTTGACCTTCTCCTTACCATGGAGACGCTCTGCCGACTGAGCTATTGGGGCGAGCGATGAAGACATTACACGGTCCGCCGCCGTTCACCCAAATCCGTATCCGGCCGCCCATCACGGCTCCCGTCCCAGCCCTCGCAGCGGCCTCACGAGTCGCATGGACGGGGGCCCGCCGGGGCGGATCCGCGGCCACACGCGGGTGCCGCACGTGTGCCGCACGAGTGCCGCCAGGGGCGGACCACGCCGATACGACTATTGCGCTCCTGCGCGTCCCACGCGGCTCGCCACCCTAGGCTCGACTCACTCTGCGTGATCATGGGGTTACCGGACCCCCGGAATCCTCACGCGGGTCCGTCCGAGCCCCCGGCCCCGAACCTGGAGCGCGATGCCCGACAGCCAGCCGCAGCCCCACCCACCGTCGAACTCCTCGGGATCCTCCGGCCAGTCCGACGTCGCCGCCCTGCTGCTGTGCGGGGCCCGGCTCACCGACGGCCGGACCGTGGACGTGCGGCTGGGCAGCGGGCGCATCGAGGCGGTGGGCACGGCCGGGAGCCTGGCGCCCGGCCCGGCCCGGACGGGCGCCACGCGCGTGGACCTGAACGGATACCTGCTCCTCCCGGCCCCGGCCGAGCCCCACGCGCACAGTGACACCGCGCTGTCCGCCGAGCACCCCGGGCCTGTGTCGTACGCCCCCGAGGACGTCCAGCGCCGGGCGACGGAGGCGGCTCTGCTGCAGCTCGGGCACGGAGCGACGGCGTCACGCGCGCACGTGCGCGTGGGCGATGTCCAGGGCCTCGGCGCACTGGGCGCCGTCCTGCAGGCGCGGCGCTCGCTGCGCGGGCTGGCGGAGCTGACGACGGTGGCGATGCCCCGGCTGCTGACCGGGGTGGCCGGGGCCGACGGGCTGGCGATGCTGCGTGACGCGGTCAAGATGGGCGCCTCCGTGGTGGGCGGCTGCCCCGACCTGGACCCCGATCCCACGGGCTATGTGGAGACGGTCCTTGAGGTGGCCTCCGAGCACGGCTGCCCGGTGGACCTGCACACGGACGCCTCCGACCCGGCCCGCCTGTCCCGGCTCGCGGCCATGGCGGGGGGCTTGCGCCCCGGCGTGACGATCGGGCCGTGCGCCGGTCTCACGCGCGTTCCCGCCGAGGCCGCCTCACGCGCCGCCGACCAGCTCGCGGCGGCCGGCGTGACGGTCGTGTGCCTGCCCCAGGGCGGCTGCGGCGGCGCCGACCGGCGGGGCGTCGCTCCGCTCCGGCTGCTGCGCGCGGCCGGGGTGCGGGTGGCGGCCGGCAGCGGCGCCCTGCGCGACCTCTCGAACCCCGTCGGCCGCGGTGACCCCCTGGAGGCGGCGTACCTCCTCGCCTCCGCGCACGGCCTGCGCCCGCAGGACGCCTACGACGCCGTGAGCGCCTCGGCGCGCACGGCGCTGGGGCTGCCGGAGGTACGCGTGGAGGCCGGCTTCCCCGCCGAGCTCCTGGCCGTGCGCGGCGACCGCCTGGCCGGCGCCCTGTCCCTGGCTTACAGCCGGATCGTGGTGCACCGGGGCCGGGTGGTGGCCCGCACGAGTGCGGTGCGCGAGTACTGCAACTCGGCGGCCGCGGTGGAACTCGGGCTGCCGCGGCAGGGGCGCGGTGAGCTGTCCTGAGGCGGCCGGGCCGATCTGAGCGCTCCCGGGGCGGATTGGGATGCAGCTGGTACGTCTCGGGCGGGCCGGAAGCCGGCGGGTACGTCTCGGGCGGGCCGGAAGCCGGCTGATACCTCCCGGGCGGCCCGAGAGGCAGCTGATAGCTCCCGGCGGCCCGAGGGGCAGCTGATACCTCCTGGGCGGCCCGGGAGCCGGCTGGAGCGGCCTGGGCCTTCTCGGGCTGTCCGGAGGCAGCTGGGTCGGCCTGAGGTTGCTCGGGCCGCCACGCGGCATCTGAACCGCCTGGGGTTGCTCGGATTGCCACGAGGCAGCTCCGAGCCGGGCCTGCCGCTCCACGGCCTGCCACAGACATCTCCGAGCCGGCCTGCCGCTCCACGGCCTGCCACGAGGTATCGGAGCGGCTCCGGCGCTGCTCGGCTGCCTTGCCGTAGCCGGCTGGCCTTGACCCTCGCGGGCTGTCGTGGCGTTGCTGGTGCGGGTGTTGGCGACGCGAGGGGTGCGGATCGTGTGCGCGCCGGGCAGGGGGGCGTGGCGCCAGGCGCGCGATGGCGGGCGTGCGCCCGGCGCGCTCCGGCCGTGCCGGTTAACTCGTGCGGCGGATGCGCCCCTCCCGGCGTACGGTCGGAATCATGCGCATTGTCATCGCTGGTGGTCATGGTCAGATCGCGCTGCGGTTGGAGCGTCTGCTCTCCGCGCGCGGGGACGAGGTCGCGGGGATCATCCGCAAGAGGGAGCAGGGCGACGATCTGCGGGCGGCCGGTGCCGAACCGGTCCTGCTCGACCTGGAGTCCGTCTCGGTCGAAGAGGTCGCGGCGCACCTGCAGGGCGCCGACGCGGCGGTCTTCGCGGCGGGCGCGGGCCCGGGCAGCGGCACGGAACGCAAGCAGACGGTGGACAGGGGCGCGGCGGTACTGTTCGCGGACGCGGCCGTCCGCGCGGGCGTGCGCCGCTTTCTGGTGGTGTCCTCGATGGGCGCGGATCCCGCGCACCGGGGCGAGGACGTCTTCGACGCGTACCTGCGCGCCAAGGGCGAGGCGGACGCGTACGTCGCCCGCCAGGAGGCCCTGGACTGGACGATCCTGCGCCCCGGTTCGCTGACGGACGACGCGGGCACCGGTCTGGTCCGTCTGGAGGCGAACACCGGGCGCGGCGCGATCACGAGGGACGATGTCGCGGCCGTTCTCGCGGAGTTGGTGGACACCCCGGCGACGACCGGCCTGACGCTGGAGCTGATCAACGGATCGACGCCGGTGTCGGTCGCGGTGAAGTCGGTGGCCGGGAACTGAGACCGGCCCCCGCCCGTTGAAACGACCGAACCCGCCACCCGGCCTCTCCTGCTGCCCGCTGTCGCCCCGTCAGACTCCGCAAGCCGGCGCCCGGCTCCCGGTTCCCCCGGCTCCGATCCGCGCTCAGAAAAGCGTCAGCTGCCCGGGAAACTCCGGTACGGCGTAGCCGTCCAACGTCGGCTGGACGGCATCTGGTTGCGCCTGCCGCCGGGATCCGGCACAGGAGACGAGCTCCCCGCTCTGCCGCGCCCCGGACGGGTCGTGCCGCGCGAAGCGGCCGGCGACGACGGCGATGTCGCGGCGGCACACGGGACAGGTTCTGCGTGGGGAGGACATGCCGTCAGTGTGCCCGCGGCGGCGCGCGGGCGACACCGGCGTCAGGTGCGGGTCTCGGCTTCCCAGCGGTCGGGTCCCACCCCGCGCCAGTCGATCAGCGGCGAGTCGGCCACCTGCTCCGGCTCGATCTCCAGCCCCGCCCGGCGCAGGAACTCCACCAGGTCCCGCACGCTGTGCGCCAGGCCGAGAATCTCGCCGTCGACCCGGACCCGGCGCCCGCCGGTCGGGGACGGCAGGTGCACGATGATGGGTCGTTTCCCGGCCATGGCTCCAGCATCGTCCGGACCGCCCGGGGCCGCACCCGGACCGGTCATTCCAGAAGCCCCAGCGCGGTGTCGGGCCGGCACAGCGGGCACGCGGGGACACCTCCTTCGGTGAGGGCACGTACCGCCTGGTCGCGCCCGACTCCCTTGCTGCGCCCACCGGCGCTCGTACAGCCACCGAGGTGGACGTACACGGCGCTGCTGCCGTTCAGACCGCGCTCGACCAGCCACTCGGGCGCGGCCTGCCGGGTCGCGAGGCGGCGGCGTCGCTCGGCCTCCCTGCGCTCCTCGTCCGCGATCCACCGGTCCATCAGCGCAAGCTGCCTCGCGGCCTGGTGTTCGACGACGCGGCGGGCGAAACGCAGCATGTCGAGACGCGTCAGCGGACCGTCTTCGTTCACGCGTTCGATTCTAGTGAAGAGACCGCGGAGTGCGACCAGCGGATACACCAGAACCCCAACACGACGAGAGCCCCGTGACCTGATCTTGCAGGTCACGGGGCTCTCGTTCCCGTGTGGCGGCGCCAGGATTCGAACCTGGGAAGGCGAAGCCGGCAGATTTACAGTCTGCTCCCTTTGGCCGCTCGGGCACACCGCCGGGGTTGGACACCAGGTCAAACCGCTCTTCGGCGGTGCTCCCTGGCGACGACGTAAACAATACCCGATACACGGGGGTGCTTCGCCACCCGGTTGATCTCCACCCCTCGGCTCGCGGGGTGGCTAGGCTGGTGCGGATGCGGCCCGGCCTCACGCCGGGCCCGGCGGCCGCCGCCGCGCACGCCGGCACGCACCCGATACGCACCCCGATACAAGGAGCCACAGGACATGGCCGACTCCAGTTTCGACATCGTCTCGAAGGTCGAGCGGCAGGAGGTCGACAACGCCCTCAACCAGGCCGCCAAGGAGATCTCGCAGCGCTACGACTTCAAGGGCGTGGGTGCCTCGATCTCGTGGTCCGGTGAGAAGATCCTCATGGAGGCGAACTCCGAGGACCGGGTGAAGGCTGTCCTCGACGTCTTCCAGTCCAAGCTGATCAAGCGCGGTATCTCGCTGAAGGCGCTGGACGCGGGCGAGCCCCAGCTGTCCGGCAAGGAGTACAAGATCTTCGCGTCGATCGAGGAGGGCATCTCCCAGGAGAACGCGAAGAAGGTGGCGAAGATCATCCGCGACGAGGGCCCCAAGGGCGTGAAGGCCCAGGTCCAGGGCGACGAGCTGCGCGTCTCCTCCAAGAGCCGGGACGATCTGCAGGCCGTGATCTCGCTGCTGAAGGGCCAGGACTTCGACTTCGCGCTGCAGTTCGTGAACTACCGGTAGGAGACCGGCAGGACATCGGCAAAAGCGGGAAACGCAGAGGAAGGGTGGGCACCCCCGAGCGGTGCCCACCCTTTCCGCTGCCATGGGCGCGCTCAGTCGCGGGAATTGCCGAACAGTACGCGGTAGACGATCAGCAGCACCAGGGAGCCGCCGATGGCCGCGGCCCAGGTGGCGCCATCGTAGAAGCTCTTGGTGATCGGATGGTGCAGCCAACGGGCGGAGATCCAGCCTCCGATGAACGCGCCTGCGATACCGATGAGGGTCGTGCCGATGAAGCCGCCGGGGTCGCGGCCCGGCAGGAGGACCTTGGCGATGGCTCCGGCCAGCAGTCCCAGGATGATCCAAGCGATGATGCCCATACCGTGAACCTGCCCTTCCGCGCTGGGTCCGCACTGTCCGGCGGCCGAGGATCCGGGGCGGACCCGCTGTCCACGCGCGCGTGTTCGTGCCGTGTCGATGAAGAGGACGTCACAGGGCCACCGCACGGTTGCCGCGCTCAGTAGGGTGCGGCGTATGACACCTGCCGGCACCGAGCTGCGACGCACCCTGGGAGTACGGGACGCCGTGGTCGTCGGCCTCGGCTCGATGATCGGAGCCGGTGTCTTCTCGGCCCTGGGGCCCGCCGCCCGCGCGGCCGGCTCGGGACTGCTGCCCGGGCTGGCGCTCGCCGCCCTGGTGGCCTACTGCAACGCCCTGTCCTCGGCCCGTCTCGCCGCCCGCTATCCGGCCTCCGGCGGCACGTACGTCTATGGGCGGGAACGGCTCGGTGCCTTCTGGGGGTATCTCGCGGGCTGGGCGTTCGTGGTCGGCAAGACGGCGTCCTGTGCGGCCATGGCGCTCACCGTGGGCGCGTACGTGTGGCCGGGGCAGGCGCATGCGGTGGCGGTCGCGGCCGTGGTGGCCCTGACGGCCGTGAACTACGGCGGCGTCCAGAAGTCGGCGTGGCTGACGCGCGTGATCGTGGCCGTGGTGCTGGCCGTTCTCACGACCGTGGTGATCGTGTGCCTGGCCTTTGGGCGGGCCGACGCCGGGCGGCTGGACATCGGGCTGTCGTCGGGCGCCGGCGGGGTGCTCCAGGCGGCGGGGCTGCTGTTCTTCGCGTTCGCCGGGTACGCGCGCATCGCGACCCTCGGTGAGGAGGTACGGGACCCGGCACGCACGATTCCGCGTGCGATCCCGCTGGCTCTGGGGATCGCACTGGTGGTGTACGCGTGCGTGGCCGTCGCGGTGCTCGGTGTCCTCGGCGCGGGCGGGCTCGGGCGCGCGGTGGCGCCGCTGGCCGACGCGGTGCGGGCGGCCGGCGTGCCGGGCCTCGCCCCCGTGGTGCGGGCCGGGGCGGCGGTGGCGGCGCTCGGCTCGCTGCTCGCCCTGATCCTGGGCGTGTCCCGGACGACGCTGGCCATGGCCCGGGACGGGCATCTGCCGACGGCGCTGGCGGCCGTGCACCCGCGCTTCCGGGTACCGCACCGTGCCGAGCTTGCCGTGGGCGCGGTGGTCGCCGTACTGGCCGCGACGGTGGACGTGCGCGGTGCGATCGGCTTCTCCTCCTTCGGGGTGCTCGCCTACTACGCCGTCGCCAACGCGTCCGCGTGGACCCTGGCTCCGGGGCCGTCGACCCGCGTGGTGTCCGTGGTGGGCCTGTTGGGCTGCTCCGCACTGGCGTTCGCGCTGCCCGCCGTCTCGGTGGCCGTGGGGGCGGGCGTACTCGCGGTGGGCGTGGCGGCCTACGGGGTACGGCGGTGGGCGCGGCCGCGCGGCGTGTGACGCGGCCGGGTACGCCGCGAGTCGGCCCCCAGGGGCGCGGCGAGGACGCGGCGCCGTGACGGGCCGTCAGCGCGCCCGCTGTCGCACACGCATCCGGTGCGCGGCCTGCGCCGGCCGGCTCAGCGGGTCGCGAACGGCTCGTCCGTGGGGACGATTTCGCGGCCCAGCGGCAGCAGGGAGACCGGGATCAGCTTGAAGTTGGCGATGCCGAACGGGATGCCGATGATCGTGACGCACAGGGCGATACCGGTGACGATGTGCGCGAGCGCGAGCCACCAGCCGGCCAGGATCAGCCACAGGACGTTGCCGATGCAGGAGGGGGCGCCCGCGTCGCGGCGCTCGACCGTGGTGTACCCGAAGGGCCACAGGGCGTAGACGCCGATACGGAACGCGGCTACGCCGAAGGGGATTCCGATGATCGTGATGCAGAGCAGGACGCCGGCGAAGATGTAGCCGAGGAACAGCCAGAAGCCGCTCAGGATGAGCCATATGATGTTCAGGATGGTCTTCACTGGTAACGACCTGCCATCTTCTCGAGCCGGGCGATGCGGTCCGCCATCGGCGGGTGCGTGGAGAACATCTTGGTCAGACCCTGGCCTGCGCGGAAGGGGTTCGCGATCATCATGTGGCTGGCGGTCTCGATCCGCGGCTCGGGCGGCAGCGGCAGCTGCTGGGTGCCGGCCTCCAGCTTGCGCAGGGCGCCGGCGAGGGCCAGCGGGTCACCGGTGAGCTGGGCCCCTGAGGCGTCCGCCTCGTACTCGCGGGAGCGGCTGACGGCCAGCTGGATGAGGGTGGCGGCGAGCGGGCCCAAGATCACGATCAGGAGCATGCCGAGCAGTCCGGGGCCGTCGTCGTCGTCCGAGCGGCCGACCGGGATGAGCCACGCGAAATTCACCAGGAACATGATCACCGAGGCGAGTGCGCCGGCCACCGAGGAGATGAGGATGTCCCGGTTGTAGACGTGGCTCAGCTCGTGGCCGATGACACCGCGCAGCTCGCGCTCGTCCAGCAGGCGCAGGATGCCCTCGGTGCAGCACACGGCCGCGTTGCGCGGATTGCGGCCGGTCGCGAAGGCGTTGGGGGCCTCCGTCGGGGAGATGTAGAGCCGGGGCATGGGCTGGCGGGCCTGCGTGGACAGCTCGCGCACCATCCGGTACAGGCCAGGGGCCTCGAACTCGCTGACCGGGCGGGCACGCATCGCACGAAGCGCCAGCTTGTCGCTGTTCCAGTACGCGTACGCGTTCGTACCGAGTGCGACCAGGACGGCGACGATCAGGCCGGTGCGGCCGAAGAAGCTGCCGATGACGATGATGAGGGCCGACAGCCCCCCGAGGAGTACTGCGGTCCTGAGCCCATTGTGCCGGCGGTGCACCGTACGCCCTCCAATTCGTGCAGCAGGGAACCCTTCGGTCCAGTGGATCCTCCTGTACTGCTCAACGCCAGGCGGGAGGCACGAGTTCCCAGGTGCGAGCGTTGCCCTGCCTCGGCCGTACGGGTGGGACGGCCGCCGACGGCACGCGCGCGTGGACGAGCGGCGGACGTCGGCGCGCGGCCGCGCGGCTGCTCGGGCGCGCGGCTGCTCGGGCGCGCGCGACCGGATGGTGCGCCACGCGCGCGTGACGGCTTCTCAGAACAGGCCGGTGGCCGCGAAGCGGAGGACCAGCTGGGGTGCTCCGGACAGGGCGACGCCGAGTACGCCGGTGAGGGCGAGGGCGGCGGTGAGAGGAGCGGGAACGCGGTGCCGCGCGGGTTCCCCCTCGGGAGCGCGGAACAGCAGGGCCGTCCACTGCAGGTAGTAGAAGAGGGCGATCACCACGTTGACGGCCATGACGACGGCCAGCCAGCCGAGGCCCGCGTCGACGGCCGCCGAGAACACGGTGACCTTCGCGAACAGCCCGATGACGCCCGGCGGCAGCCCGGCCAGGCACAGCAGGAAGAACGCCAGCAGGAGCGCGGTGAGCGGGTTGGTGGCGTACAGCCCCCGGTAGTCGGAGATCCGGTTGCGGGCCCGGCTGCGGCCCACCAGGGCGGCCACCGCGAACGCGCCGAGGTTCACGGCGGCGTACATCAGCGCGTAGGCGACCGTGGAGCCGATCGCCTTCTGCGGGTCCTTCACGTATCCGGCGGCGGCGATCGGCACGAGCAGGTAGCCGGCCTGGCCGACGGAGGACCAGGCGAGCAGCCGTACGGCGCTGTACGCGCGCGTGGCCTGCTGGCGCAGGGCACCGACGTTGCCGACGGTCATGGTGAGCGCGGCCAGGGCGGCGAGCGCGGGGCCCCAGACGTCGGCGTACGACGGGAACGCGACGACGGTGACGAGGATCAGGCCGGAGAAGCCGACCGCCTTGCCGACGACCGACAGGTAGGCGGCGACGGGCAGCGGAGCGCCGACGTAGGTGTCGGGCACCCAGAAGTGGAAGGGGACGGCGGCCGTCTTGAAGGCGAAGCCGATCAGGGTGAGGACGACACCCGCCTGGGCGAGGGTGTGCAGCTGCCCGTCGACGTGGGTCAGGCGCTGGGCGACCTGGGTGAGGTAGAGGGTGCCGGTGGAGGCGTAGACGAAACTGATGCCCATCAGGCTGACCGCGGTGGCCGTCACCGAGGACAGGAAGAACTTCAGGGCGGCCTCGGAGGACCGCTTGTCACCGTGCCGGATGCCGACGAGGGCGAACGCGGGCAGCGAGGCGACCTCCAGGGCCACGATCAGGGTGGCCAGGTCGCGGGAGGCGGGCAGCAGGGCGGCGCCGGCCGCGGAGGACAGCAGCAGGAACCAGAACTCGCCCGGCGGGACGCGCCGCTCGTCGTCCTTGAGGTTCGTGACCGACAGCAGGGCGGCGAGCAGGGCGCCGCCGAGGACCAGGAACTGGATGACGAGCGTGAAGTGGTCGGCGGTGTAGCTGCACGCGCGCGGGGCGCCGTTCAGGCAGAAGGTGCTGCGGTCACCGTCCATGAGGGGTAGCAGCATCAGCGCGGCCACGGCCAGTCCGGCGACCGAGAGCCAGCCCAGGACGGGCTTGCGGGCCTCGGGCAGGAAGAGGTCGGCGACCAGGACGACGAGTCCCACCGCGGCGGCGATGGTCGGCGGGGCGACGGCGAGCCAGTCGACGGACTGGACGAGCGACTCGGCGAGGGGCTGGGCGCTCATCGGTGGCCTCCTGCGAGGAGCTGGTGCACGGCCGGGTCGGTGAGGCCGAGCAGCGCCCTCGGCCACAGTCCGGCGACGACGGTGAGGGCGACGAGCGGGGTCCAGGCGGCGAACTCGTACCCGCGCACGTCGGCGAGGGCCGGGACCTCCTGCTCGACTCCGCCCATGCAGACCCGGCGGACCACGATCAGCATGTACGCGGCGGTCAGCAGGGTGCCAAACGCGCCGATCGCCATGAAGGTCAGGTACGCGGGCCGGCTGAGGTCGGCGGCCGGCTTGAACGCGCCGAACAGGGCCAGCATCTCGCCCCAGAACCCGGCGAGTCCCGGCAGGCCGAGCGAGGCGACGGCACCGAAGGCGAGCAGCCCTCCGAGTCGCGGCGCCTTGCCGTACAGCGCGGCGCCCGTCTCCTCGGCGAGGGTGTCGAGGTCGGTGGTGCCGGTGCGGTCCTTCAGCGCGCCGACGAGGAAGAAGAGCAGGCCGGTGATGAGGCCGTGGGCGATGTTGGCGAACAGGGCGCCGTTGACGCCGGTCGGGGTCATGGTGGCGATGCCCAGCAGGACGAAGCCCATGTGACCGACGGAGGAGTAGGCGATCAGCCGCTTGAGATCGCCCTTGGCGCCGCGCTTGGCCAGGGCCAGGCAGGCCAGGGACCCGTAGATGATCCCGACGACCGCGAACGCGGCGAGGTACGGCGCGAAGGTGTGGAAGCCGTGCGGCGCGATCGGCAGCAGAATCCGGACGAACCCGTACGTACCCATCTTGAGCAGTACGCCGGCCAGCAGCACCGAACCGACGGTCGGGGCAGCGGTGTGGGCGTCCGGCAGCCAGCTGTGCAGCGGCCACATCGGCGTCTTCACCGCGAGCCCGATCCCGATCGCCAGAACGGCGATGACCTGCACGGATGCGGTCAGCGACCGGCCGTTGTCAGTGGCGAGTGCCACCATGTCGAACGTGCCCGCCTTGATTCCGATCAGGAGCAGGCCGAGCAGCATGACGACGGAGCCGAGCAAGGTGAACAGGATGAACTTCCACGCGGCCCGGGTCCGGCCCTCACCGCCCCAGCGGGCGATGAGGAAGTACATCGGGATGAGCACCATCTCGAACGCGAGGAAGAACAGCAGCAGGTCGAGGACGGCGAAGGACGCCAGGGTGCCGGACTCGAGCAGGAGCAGCAGCGCGACGAACGCCTTCGGGGAGCCGCCCGCGGGCGGCTTGAAGTAGGAGTACAGCGCGCAGAGGAAGGTCAGCAGCGCGGTCAGCACGACAAGGGGGAGGGAGATGCCGTCGATGCCGAGGTGGATCCGCACGTCGAGTGCCGGGATCCAGCTGATGTCGGTCGTGGCCTGCATCTTCGACGCATGGGCGTGGTCGAAGCCGAGGGCGAGGACGATCGCGGCGATGAGGATCGCGCCGGTCACGGTCACACCGTGCCGCAGCACGGCCTGCTCGGGTGACTTCCCCTTCAGTCCGGGCGGGGCCGGGAGGAGAGCGGCGACGGCACCGAGAAGCGGGCCGACGACGACGAATGCCAGAAGGAACTGCATCACGGACTCGTTGATATCGATCACGCCTGCTCACGCTCCCGTGGCGACGAGGACGACGGCGACCGCCAGGACGACGGTGCCGGCGAGCAGAGCGCTCACATAGGTCTGCACATTGCCGGTCTGCGCACGCCTGACGGCGGCTCCGAGCAGCCGGGGCAGGCCGGCCGCTCCTTGGACGTAGGTCTCGACGACCTCGCGGTCGAGGAAGCGGACGAGGCTCGCCCCGGCCTGGACCGGGCGGACGAACAGCACGTCGTACACGGCGTCCAGGTGGAAGCCCGCGGCCGCCGAACGGTGCAGCGGGCCGAGCAGCAGCCGGCCGGGGTCCGCCGGGTCGGGGGCGTAGGCGATGTCGCCGTAGGCCGGCTCGTGGGTGGCGATGGCCTCGGCCTCGACCAGTGCGGCGTCGCCCTCGGGGTGGGCGGCGACCGCACCCAGCGGGACCCGGGCGGCCAGCTGCGCGGTGCGCTGCCAGGCGCCGTAGGTGAGCAGCCCGCCGACCAGGGCGAAGCCGGTGCCGAGGATGGAGGTGAGGAGGGTCGGGGTCAGGTCGCGGCCGTCGAACCAGCCAGGCAGCGAGCGGTAGGCGAGCCCGCCGAAGGCCAGGGACGGTACGGCGAGGACCCACAGCACCACGGTCATCGTGAGCGGCTGTCGGCCGTGGTCGGGGGCCTCGGCGCCCCGGCCGCGGAAGGCGAGCAGCCACAGCCGGGTCGCGTAGGCGGCGGTCAGCAGGGCCGTGACCAGGCCGGCGACGAGGACGATCCAGCCGGCCGAGCCGGGTACGTGCGCTGTGTGGCCGTCAGTCGCGTGCTCGGCGGCGCCGAGGACGGACTCCTTGGAGAAGAAGCCGCTGAACGGCGGGATCGCGGCGAGCGCGAGGAGCGCCACGGTCATCGTCCAGTAGGCGTCCGGCACGCGGTCGCGCAGGCCGTGCATGCGGGACATGGCGGCCAGTGAGTTGGTGCCGGCGGCGTGGATGATCACGCCGGCGGCGAGGAACAGCAGCGCCTTGAAGGCGCCGTGGGACAGGAGGTGGAAGACGGCGGCACCGCGGTCACCGACGGCGAGGGCGCCGGTCATGTAGCCGAGCTGGCCGATCGTCGAGTAGGCGAGGACGCGTTTGATGTCGTCCTGGGCGAGCGCGGCCAGACCCGAGCCGGTCATGGTCACGGCGGCCATGACGGCCAGCACGATCATCGCGGCCTGGGAGGCCTCGAACACCGGAAGGAGACGGGCGATGAAGTAGACACCGGCGGCGACCATCGTCGCGGCGTGGATCAGCGCGGAGACGGGTGTCGGGCCCGCCATCGCGTCCGGCAGCCAGGTGTGCAGGGGGAACTGCGCCGACTTGCCCGCGACGCCCGCGAGGAGCAGCAGGGCGACCACCGTCGGATGGTGCAGGTTGCCGCTCGCGACGGCGCCGAGGACGTGCGTGATCTGGAACGAGCCGGCGTCGGTGGCCAGCGCGAACAGGCCGATGAGGAACGGCACGTCGCCCAGCTTGGTGACCAGGAAGGCCTTCAGCGAGGCGGCGCGGGCCTCGGGGGTCTCCCAGTAGTGGCCGACCAGGAAGTAGGAGCAGATGCCCATGACTTCCCAGCCGACCAGCAGCACGATCAGGTCGCCGGAGTAGACGACGAGGAGCATCGCGGAGGTGAACAGGGAGACGAGGGCAGCGTACGACGGGTAGCGCGGGTCGTCGCGCAGATAGCCCGTGGAGTAGATCTGCACGCAGGCGGCGACGAACGCGACGAGGATCGCGACGAGCGCGGCGAAGCCGTCGATGTGCAGGGACAGCTCGATGGGGACCGAGCCGGTGGGCGTGAGCTCGGTGTGGGCGTCGATGGCCGCGCCGCCGCCCTGGCGCACGGCGACCAGCGCGGCCAGCGCGAGTGAGGCCAGCGGCGGCAGGACGGCGAGCGGGCGGACGAACCCGGGCGCGGTGCGGCCGAGCAGGAGCCCGGCGGCCGCGCCGAGGAACGGCAGGAGGGGGACGAGGACGGCGAGGGTGGTCGTGGTCACGCGGTGGCCTCAGCCTTCTCGGCCGCGGAGGAGCCGGGGTCCTCGATGCCGGAGCCGCCGGTGCCGGGGCCCTCGGCGGTGTCGCGGAGCTTGTCGATGTCGGCCGTGCCACGGTTGCGGTGGACGGCGAGCACGATCGCCAGGCCGATGCCGATCTCGGCGGCGGCGATGGCGATGGTGAACAGGGTCAGCGCCTGGCCGGAGTGCAGGGTCTCCTTCGCGGCGCGGCTGAGCCAGACGTCGAAGGCGACCAGGTTGAGGTTGACGGCGTTGAGCATCAGCTCGACCGACATCAGGACCAGGATCGCGTTGCGTCGGGCGAGGACGCCGTACAGGCCGGTGCAGAAGAGGAGGGCGGAGAGTACGGCCGGGTAGGCGAGGTGCATCAGCGGGCGCCTTCCTTCTCGCCGGGTGCGGTCGCGGGTGCTTCCACGGGGGCCGTCCCGCCGGAGGCGGTGTCCGCCGTCGCCTTGCGGGACAGGACGATCGCGCCGACCAGGGCCGCGAGGAGCAGCACGGACAGGGCCTCGAAGGGCAGGACCCAGGTCCGGAACAGGCTCTCGCCGGTGACCCGGGTGGAGCCGGCGGCCGGGCCGTTCAGGTCGATCCACGTGGTGCGGAAGGCGTCGACGACCACCCACACCAGGGCGACGGCGGCGGCGACCGCGACGGTCAGGGCGGCCCAGCGGTTGCCGGAGTCGGCGTCCGGGGAACGGCCGATGGGCGCCTTGGTGAGCATCAGCCCGAACAGCAGGAGGACGACGACGGAACCGACGTAGATCAGGACCTGCACCCAGGCGATGAACTCGGCCGTGAGCAGCAGGTACTCCACGGCGAGGCCGCCGAGCGCGACGACCAGCCACAGGGCGGCGTGGACCAGCTGGCGGGTGGTGACGGTGACCAGCGCGGCGCCGAAGGTGACCAGGCCGACCAGGAGGAAGGCGATCTCGACGCCGGTCGGGGACAGGAAGCCGGGGTGGCCCGCGGCGAGGCTCATGGCTGCGGCGAGGGTCACGACTCGCCCTCCTGCGGTTCGGCCTGCGCGGCCGCCAGCTTCTCGGCGGTCTTGCGGGCGGCGGCGATCTCCTTCGGCTCCTCGGCCGCGGGGTCGAGGACGGGCGGGGCCGGGACGGTCCACATCCACTCGCGGAGCTTGTCGCGCTCGTGGGTGAGGTCGCGGATGTCGGTCTCGGCGTACTCGAACTCCGGGGACCAGAACAGCGCGTCGAAAGGACAGACCTCGATGCAGATACCGCAGTACATGCACAGGGAGAAGTCGATGGCGAACCGGTCGAGGACGTTGCGGCTGCGCTCGCGGCCTCCGGGGGCGGCCGGCGGGACCGTCTCCTTGTGGGAGTCGATGTAGATGCACCAGTCCGGGCACTCGCGGGCGCAGAGCATGCAGACCGTGCAGTTCTCCTCGAACAGGCCGATCACACCGCGGGTGCGGGGCGGCAGTTCGGGCTGGGCCTCGGGGTACTGCTCGGTGACCGTCTTCCTCGTCATCGTGCGGAGGGTGACGGCCAGGCCCTTGGCGAGGCCACTGCCGGGAATGGGGGCCATGGTTAGGAGATCACCACCTTGACGATGCCGGTGAGGGCGATCTGGGCGAGGGAGAGGGGGACGAGGAGGGTCCAGGAGAGCTTCTGGAGCTGGTCCTCGCGCAGTCGCGGGTAGGTGACGCGGAGCCAGATGACGACGAAGGCGAGGATCGCGGTCTTCAGCAGGGTCCACAGCCAGCCCAGGCCGTCGTGGCCCCAGGGGCCGTGCCAGCCGCCCAGGAAGAGGACGGTGGTCAGACCGCACAGGACGACGATGCCGGCGTACTCGGCGAGCAGGAACAGGGCGAAGCGCAGACCGGTGTACTCGGTGTACGCGCCGAAGATGATCTCCGAGTCCGCGACGGGCATGTCGAACGGCGGGCGCTGCAGCTCGGCGAGTCCCGCGATGAAGAAGACGAGTGCGCCGACGATCTGCCAGGGCACCCACCACCAGTGGAAGGCGTGCAGGATGCCGGGCAGCGAGACCGTGCCGGCCGCCATCGCGACCGAGGCGGCGGCGAGCAGCATCGGAAGCTCGTAGGCGAGCAGCTGGGCGGCTGTGCGCAGGCCGCCGAGCAGGGAGAACTTGTTGGCGCTGGCCCAGCCGGCCATGAGTGAGCCGAGCACGCCGACGCCCATCACCGCGAGCACGAAGAACACGCCCGCGTCCAGGACCTGGCCGACGGCACCCTCGCTCGGGCCGATCGGGATGGCGAGCAGGACGAGGAGGTACGGCAGCAGGGCGACGGCGGGGGCGAGCTGGAAGACGCGGCGGTCGGCACCGGCCGGGACCACGTCCTCCTTCTGCGCGAACTTCACGCCGTCGGCGATGAGCTGGGCCCAGCCGTGGAAGCCGCCCGCGTACATGGGGCCGAGGCGGCCCTGCATGTGGGCCATCACCTTGTGCTCGGTCTGGCCGACGATCAGCGGGAAGGTGAGGAAGACGACGAACACGACGAGGAGTCGCAGGGCGACGTCCAGCGCGCCGTTCACTGCGGGCCTCCTGTGGGGTCGGGGTCGTCGGTGGTGGCGGGACTGCCGGGGGTGACGGGGCTGCCGGGGGCGGCCGGGTCCTCGCGGGTGGCGGGGGCGGCGCGGTCCACGTGGGCGGCCGGGTCGTCAGGCGCGGCCGGGCCGTCACCCTCGGCGGTGGCGGGTTGCTCGGACCGCTGCTCGGCCGACCCGGGCTCCTGAGGAGCCGGCTCGGGCTCGACGGGCGTCGGCTCGGACTCCGCAGCGGACATCTTCGGGTCGGATTCCGCAGCGGTCATCGGGCCGGATTCCGCGGGGGCCCGCTCAGGCTCCGCGGAAGCCCGCTCAGGCTCCGCGGGGGCCCGCTCGGACTCCGCACGGTCCGGCTCGGCTTCCGCACGGTCCGGCTCGGCCTCCGCACGGTCCGGCTCGGCCTCCGCAGGGGTCGGCTCGGCCTCCGCAGGGGTCGACTCCGCTTCCCCAGGCGCTGACTCGGGCCGCGCAGGCGCCGACTCGGGCGTCACATGCGTGGGCTCGGCCTCCCCGGAGACAGGCTCGGCTCCCGCAGAGGTCGACTCCGCTTCCCCAGAGGCAGGTTCGGCCTCCGCAGGGGCCCGCTCAGCCTCCGCAGAAGCCCCCTCGGCCTCCGTAGAAGCCCCCTCGGACTCCGTCGGCTCCTCGAAAGCCGGCCGGGCGTGGTGCCACGGGGCGTCCGAGCTGCGCGGGGCCGTGCTCCGGCGGGCGGCGCGAGCCGCGCTGCCCGGCGCCGTCGCACCATCTGAGGCCCCTGCAACCGGCTCACCCGAACCCGAACCCGAACCCGACGGCGCATGGGAAGCCGAATCCGACGCTTCACCCGAACCCGAACCCGGACCCGCCGGCTCACCGGAAGCCGGTGTCGTCGCTTCCGGGGTCCGGGGCTGCTGTGAGGCAGAGCCCTGGGAGGCGCTGCGGGCGCGGCGCGGCCGGGCCGGCGCCGGGCCGGGCTCGTGTGCCACGGACGCCTCGGCAGCCGGGCCTTCCGCACCCGCCGCCCGGGACGCGTCGCCCTCGGCCGCGGCCTGCTTCTGCTCGGCCGCGTCCTGCGGGGCCGCCGCGCGGGCCTGGCTCACCGAGCCCTCGCTCGCGCTCCGCGTCCGCCGCGGCCGGGCCGCCCCCGCAGCACCAGCAGCACCGGTCGCTCCCGCGCCAGCCCCCGCAGCCCCGGCAACACCCGTTGCCTCAGCACCAGCGGCCCCCGCAGCGTCAGCAACACTCGTCGCCTCAGTGGCCCCGGCGGGAGTCGGTTCCGCCTGACTCGCGGAGCCCTCCGTTGCCGTACGGGTGCGTCGTACCGGGCGGTCTCCCGCCGCGCGGGCCGGGCGCTCGCCCGCCGCGCGTCCCGCCGCACGGGCCGGGCGGGCCGGGGCGGGCGGGAGCTGGCCCTTCAGCGGGCCCCATTCGTTGGGGTCCGGCACGCCTGGGGGCAGCATCTGCCGGCGCTTCGGGCCGCCGTGTTCGGATTCGCCCGGCTCCTTGGCACCGGGCCAGGCCTTGGCGACGCGGGCGGCGAGGACGAAGTCCTTGCGCAGCGGGTGGCCCTCGAAGTTCTCGGGCAGGAGGAGGTGCTCCAGCGACGGATGGCCCTCGAAGCGGACGCCGAACATCTCGTGGGTCTCGCGCTCGTGCCAGCCGGCGCCCGCGTAGACGCCGACGGCGGAGGGCAGCGTCGGCGCCTCGTGCGGGACGGTCGTGCGGACGAGGAGACGGCGGACCGGGTGGAGGGCGACGACGTGCGCCGAGACGCGGAAACCCGTGCCCGGTTCGTCGACCGCGCTCAGCCAGTCGAAGTAGGTGCAGCCCAGGGTCGTACGGGCCGTCTCCAGGGCGGTGAGCCAGGACGCCGGCGGTACGTCCACGGTCAGGACGTCGTACGACTCCTCGGCCGTGGCGTCCGTACCGAAGAGGTCCTCGACCGGGGCGGGCAGCCAGCCGACGGTGCTCATCGGGCCTCCCCCTCGGTGCCCGGAGCCGGCGGCGGCTTCACCAGGTCGCTGGTCAGGGCCGCAGTGGACGGGCGGGCGGAACCGGCGCCGTAGCGCTCCCCCAGCGACTCGCGGGCGATCTTCTCCTGGAGCTTGAGGATGCCCTGGAGCAGCGCCTCGGGGCGCGGCGGGCAGCCGGGGACGTAGACGTCGACGGGGATGATCTGGTCGACGCCCTTCGTCACCGAGTACGAGTCCCAGTAGGGGCCGCCGCAGTTGGAGCAGGCCCCGAAGGAGATGACGTACTTCGGCTCCGGCATCTGCTCGTACAGGCGCTTCACGGCCGGCGCCATCTTGTCCGTCACCGTGCCCGACACGACCATGAGGTCGGCCTGCCGGGGGCCCGGTGCGAACGGGATGACGCCGAGGCGGATGAAGTCGTGGCGGGCCATCGACGCGGCGATGAACTCGATCGCGCAGCAGGCGAGGCCGAAGTTGAAGACCCACAGCGAGTAGCGGCGGCCCCAGTTCAGGACCACCTTCATCGGCTCGGGGGCAAGCCGGGCCAGCGCGCCCAGGCGCTTCGGCTCCGGGAGCAGGACAGGCTCGGACGGTGCGGGGTTCACGTCCATGCCAGGACGCCCTTCTTGTATGCGTACAGCAGGCCCACGGTGAGGAAGCCGAGGAAGACGAACATCTCCACCAGGGTCGTCGCGCCGTATCCGGGGGCGGCGTAGACCGTCGCCCAGGGGAACAGGAAGATCGAGTCGACCGCGAAGATCACGTACAGGAAGGCGTAGACGTAGTAGCGGACCTGGGTGTGGGCCCAGCCCTCGCCGACGGGGTCGACGCCGCACTCGTAGGTCAACAGTTTCTCGGGGGTGGGTACGACCGGGCGCAGCAGCCGGCCGGCGCCGAAGGCGACGGCGACGAACAGCACGCCGACCAGCGCGAGCAGGCCCACCACCGAGTAGGACCGGAAGTAGCCGGCCGCGATGACGTGCGCGGTGGTGACCGTCGAGTCCCCCAACGTCTCCCGCACCGTAGGACCTCGCTCCCTGACTCGTGACCTGGTGAATTAGTGAACTCTGTGATGCAACATGATTCGACGATCTGTACGCACGGGAGTCTAGGCCCTGATAAAGAACTGGTAAGCAGCCCGTCACGGGCTGAGACAGGAGATGTGGGCGGGGGTGGGGTTTTCCCCCGGCGGCGGAGGGCGGCGTACCGCATGGCGTGGAAGGCGTCGCGCACGGCAGGCTGGCCGGTATGACCGCTACCAGTTCCGCCACCGGCCGGGCGGCCGACGGCACCGACCGGCTGCCGCCGATCCGTCCGGCCTACGACGCGCACACGTGGAAGGAGATCCTGTATCTCCTGCTGAACCTGCCGGTGACGGTGTTCGGCTTCGTCTACGCGATCACCGCGCTGTCCGTCGGAGGGGCCCTGTCGATCACGGTGATCGGTCTTCCGCTGCTGGCGCTCGGTCTGCTGGGCGCACGGCAGCTGGGGAAGCTGGAACGGTCCCGCGCCCGGCGGCTGCTCGGGGTGCGGGTGGAGGAGCCGACCCCGATGCCGCTGGCCCGGAGCGGCGGGCTGACGCAGCGGTGGTGGATGGCGCTGAAGGATCCGGTGGGCTGGCGGACCCTGCTGTACGACGCGATCCGGCTGCCCTGGGGCGTCCTCACCTTCTGCACCGTGCTGACCTCGCTGTTCGTGCTGTGGCCGGTGCTGCCGTACCTGGCGCGGGGCCTGGCGAACGTGGACCGCCTCATGGTGCGCGGACTGCTGTCGCCGTCGGACGAGCTGGAACGCCGTATCGCCGAACTGGAGTCGGACCGCGGGGTCGTGGTCGACACGGCCGCCGCCGACCTGCGGCGCATCGAGCGGGACCTGCACGACGGGGCCCAGGCCCGGCTGGTCAACCTGGCCATGGGGCTCGGTCTGGCCAAGGAGAAGCTGCTGGAGGATCCCGACTCGGCCGCGGCGATGGTGGCGGAGGCGCACGGCGAGGTGAAGCTGGCGCTGCAGGAGCTGCGCGACCTGGCCCGCGGCATCCATCGCGCCGGCCATCGAGGGCATCGCCTACTTCACCGTCTCCGAGCTGCTGCAGAACATCAGCAAGCACAGCGGGGCCCGGTCCGCGTCGGTGGACGTGTGGCGGACGCAGGACCGGCTGCTCATCCAGGTCCGGGACGATGGCCGGGGCGGCGCCCGGCTGGACGGCGGCACCGGGATGCGGGGCCTCGCGGAGCGGCTGGGCGCGGTGGACGGCCTGTTCGTGCTCGACTCCCCGGCCGGCGGCCCGACGGTGATCACAGCCGAGCTGCCGTGGCGGGACCGGACGGAGTAGCGGGCGGCTCCCCACGCGGTGCCCGCGTCTGCGGCCCCCTGGGGCGCCGGGAACCGCGCGAACACTCCCGGCGAACCCGCAGCCGCACCACGGCGGAACCCCCTACGGCGATCCCGCCGGACGGCACCGAAAGCCGACCGCACCGCACCGCACAACTGACCGCACCGCACAACTGACGGCGCAGCACGGCCGACCGCGCCGGACAACGGCCTGGCCGCCGGGGACCGGGGTGGGGAAAACCCCCGGGCCAAGACGCCGACGGACTCCATGGCCCGGCACGCCCCGGCGCACGACTGTGGAGACACGGCTGAACCGCCGACCGCACGAGGAGAACGGACGACATCGATGGCCACGGAGTACGGACACGGGTACGGGTACGGGCGGGAGGAGGACGGACGGTCCGCGGGGCCCGGCCATCGGCTGCCCGCCGCGCTGCGGGCGCCGTTCGAGGCGCGCAGCTGGCGCGAACTCGGTTATGTCCTGCTGAGCCTGCCGATCTCGGTCGTGCTGTTCACCTGGACGGTGACCATGGTGTCGCTCGGTGCGGGCCTGCTGGTGACCTTCCTCGGTATCCCGGTGCTCGCGGCGGGGCTCGCCGGCTGCCGGGGCTTCGGCGCGCTGGAGCGGGCGCGGGCGCGCGGGCTGCTGCGGCTGGAGGTGGCCGAGCCGGAGCCGCTGCGGATGCGCGGGCCGGGCGTGCTGGCCTGGACGGGCGCGGTGCTCAAGAGCGGCGCCTCGTGGCGGAACCTGCTGTACGCGCTGGTGCAGTTCCCCTGGGCGGTGTTCTCGTTCTCGGTGGCGGTGAGCCTGTGGACGTTCGGCTGGACGCTGCTGACCTACCCGCTGTGGTTCTGGGTCTTCCCGGCGTACGCCGGCCAGGGCGGGCTGCAGCTGTACGGCGACGAGCACCACAGCGTGTATCTCGACAACCCCTTCGAGATCACCGTGACCGCGCTGGTGGGCCTGCTGTTCACGCTGGCCACGCCGTGGATCGTGCGGGCCCTGACGACGGTGGACCGGCTGCTCGTCCAGGGGCTGCTGGGGCCGTCGCCGCTGTCGGCGCGCGTGGTGGAACTGGAGTCGGACCGCGGGGTCGTGGTCGACACGGCCGCCGCCGACCTGCGGCGCATCGAGCGGGACCTGCACGACGGAGCCCAGGCCCGGCTGGTCAACCTGGCCATGGACCTGGGGCTGGCCAAGGAGAAGCTCCGGGAGGACCCGCGGGCGGCGGCGCGGATGGTGGAGGACGCGCACGGCGAGGTGAAGACGGCGCTGCAGGAACTGCGCGACCTCGCCCGCGGTATCCATCCGGCCGTGCTGACCGACCGGGGCCTGGACGGCGCCGGCCATCGAGGGCATCGCCTACTTCACCGTCTCCGAGCTGCTGCAGAACATCAGCAAGCACAGCGGGGCCCGGTCCGCGTCGGTGGACGTGTGGTGCACGGAGGACCGGCTGATGCTGCAGGTGACCGACGACGGGGTGGGTGGCGCGGACGTCTTCGGCGGTTCGGGCCTGGCCGGCCTCGCCGGACGCCTGGACGCGGTGGACGGCATCCTCGTGGTGGACTCCCCGGCGGGCGGCCCCACCCGGGTGATCGGGGAACTGCCCTGGCGGGCCTGACACCGGGTACGACCCGACGACCCCGACCGCCCGGCGAGTCCCCCGCCGGCCCGCCGGCCCCGACCGCCCAGCACCCCCAGGCAGCCCCTTCCCCCTCTGCCGCCGAAGAGCCGTGAGGGCGGCCCGTGAGGGCACCGCACGGCAGTCCCGCCGAGCCCCGAGCACCCCGTCGGCCCATCCCCGCGGACCCGCCTCGGCCCCAGCCACCCCGAGCCCGTCACGCGCCGTGGGCAGCCGGGTTGTGCCGTGCGGCGGCGATGCGGACCGAATGCTGGGATGCTTGACCTCCGTACGGACAAGCGTCCGCACGGAAGAACGTCGTCGGACCGGCTTCGTCCGGCGAGCGGCATGGGCTTGGGGGGCCGGGAGATCGTGGAGAACAGGGTGCGGGTGGTCATCGCCGAGGACTCGGTGCTGCTCAGGGAGGGCCTGACCCGGTTGCTGACCGACCGCGGACACGATGTCGTGGCCGGCGTCGGGGACGCGGAGGCGCTGGTGAAGACCGTCGCCGACCTGGAGGCGCAGGGCATGCTGCCCGACGTGGTCGTGGCGGACGTACGGATGCCGCCGACCCACACCGACGAGGGCGTACGGGCGGCCGTACGGCTGCGGAAGGTGCATCCGGGGCTCGGGGTGCTGGTGCTGTCGCAGTACGTGGAGGAGCGTTACGCCACCGAGCTGCTGGCGGGTTCCAGCCGGGGCGTGGGCTATCTGCTCAAGGACCGGGTCGCCGAGGTGCGCGAGTTCGTGGACGCGGTGGTGCGGGTGGCCGAGGGCGGTACGGCGCTGGACCCGGAGGTGGTCGCGCAGCTGCTCGGCCGCAGCCGCAAGCAGGACGTGCTGGCGGGGCTGACCCCGCGCGAGCGCGAGGTGCTCGGCCTGATGGCCGAAGGACGCACGAACTCGGCGATCGCCCGGCAGCTGGTGGTCAGCGACGGGGCCGTGGAGAAGCACGTCAGCAACATCTTCCTGAAGCTCGGGCTGGCCCCGAGCGACGGCGACCACCGGCGCGTTCTGGCCGTTCTGACCTACCTCAACTCCTGACGGACTCCTGAGCGACTCCCGCTGGAATCCGGCCGGAGTCGTCCCGGAACCCCGCCGGACTCCCGGCGGACGGGACGCCGTGCGGGCTGGGCGCCGAACCGTCGGGAACCGCCCGGCCGCCTGGGGAAGCCGGGCACCCGACTGGGGAGGACTCAGGAGACAACCGAGGGACGCTCGGGAACTTCTTGATCGGAGCTCCGGCGACGCGGGTCATCATGCGGGAGAGTGAGTAACAGCGCGACAGGCCGTCTCGAAACGTCGTCCAATCCTCGGATGGCCTCGGGAAGGCGACCCTAACCGACGTAGGGTTGATCCTGGGATGGTCCGTGGGACGACCACCCGACGGACAGCCGCCTCGAAGGAGGTCCAGTTCAGTGACCAGCCAGGTCAGCAGCCCAGCGGAGCACACCGACGGAACCGTCGTGGGAGAGCAGCGCAAACCGGGCGGCGCGAAGGACGTGCGGCGCCTGGACCGGGTGATCATCCGGTTCGCGGGGGACTCGGGTGACGGCATGCAGCTCACCGGTGACCGGTTCACCTCCGAGACAGCTTCCTTCGGCAACGACCTCTCCACCCTTCCCAACTTCCCCGCCGAGATCCGCGCACCCGCCGGCACCCTGCCCGGTGTCTCCAGCTTCCAGCTGCACTTCGCCGACCACGACATCCTGACCCCCGGGGACGCCCCGAACGTGCTGGTGGCGATGAACCCGGCCGCGCTGAAGGCGAACATCGGCGATCTGCCGCGCGGCGCCGAGATCATCGTCAACACGGACGAGTTCACCAAGCGCGCCCTGCAGAAGGTCGGCTACGACGCCGACCCGCTCCAGGACGGCTCACTGGACGGCTACAACCTCCACCCGGTGCCGCTGACCACTCTCACGGTGGAGGCGCTCAAGGAGTTCGCGCTCACCCGCAAGGAGGCCGAGCGCAGCAAGAACATGTTCGCGCTGGGGCTGCTGTCCTGGATGTACCACCGGCCGACCGAGGGCACCGAGAAGTTCCTGAGGTCGAAGTTCGCCAAGAAGCCGGACATCGCCGAGGCGAACATCGCCGCGTTCCGGGCCGGCTGGAACTTCGGCGAGACGACGGAGGACTTCGCGGTCTCCTACGAGGTCGCCCCGGCCGCCAAGGCCTTCCCGGTCGGCACCTACCGCAACATCTCCGGCAACCTCGCCCTGTCCTACGGCCTGGTCGCGGCCTCGCAGCAGGCGGATCTGCCGCTGTTCCTCGGCTCGTACCCGATCACGCCGGCCTCGGACATCCTGCACGAGCTGAGCAAGCACAAGAACTTCGGCGTGCGGACCTTCCAGGCGGAGGACGAGATCGCGGGCATCGGCGCGGCGCTGGGCGCGGCCTTCGGCGGCTCGCTCGCGGTGACGACCACGTCCGGTCCCGGTGTCGCGCTGAAGAGCGAGACGATCGGGCTCGCGGTCTCGCTGGAGCTGCCGCTCCTGGTCGTCGACATCCAGCGCGGCGGACCGTCCACGGGCCTGCCGACCAAGACCGAGCAGGCGGACCTGCTGCAGGCGATGTTCGGCCGCAACGGCGAGGCGCCAGTGCCGATCGTGGCGCCGCGGACCCCGGCGGACTGCTTCGACGCCGCGCTGGAGGCGGCCCGGATCGCGCTGACGTACCGCACGCCGGTGATGCTGCTGTCCGACGGCTACCTGGCCAACGGCTCCGAGCCGTGGCGGATCCCGGACCTGGACGAGCTGCCGGACCTGAGGGTCCAGTTCGCCTCCGGCCCGAACCACACCCTGCAGGACGGCACCGAGGCCTTCTGGCCGTACAAGCGGGATCCGCAGACCCTCGCCCGGCCGTGGGCGGTCCCGGGCACTCCGGGTCTGGAGCACCGCATCGGCGGCATCGAGAAGCAGGACGGCACGGGCAACATCTCCTACGACCCGGCCAACCACGACTTCATGGTCCGCACCCGGCAGGCCAAGGTCGACGGCATCGAGGTCCCGGACGTCGAGGTCGACGACCCGCACGGCGCGAAGACCCTGGTCCTGGGCTGGGGCTCCACCTACGGGCCGATCACCGCGGCGGTACGACGGCTGCGGACGGCCGGCGACTCGATCGCGCAGGCGCATCTGCGTCACCTCAACCCCTTCCCGCGCAATCTCGGAAAGGTGCTCCAGCAGTACGACAAGGTGGTGGTCCCCGAGATGAACCTCGGGCAGCTGGCCACCCTGATCCGGGCGAAGTACCTGGTCGACGCCCACTCCTACAACCAGGTCAACGGCATGCCGTTCAAGGCGGAACAGCTCGCCACTGCTCTGAAGGAGGCCATCGATGACTGACACCGGCAACGGACTGCTGCAGCTGGTCCCCAAGGCCGAGGCCAAGCAGTCGATGAAGGACTTCAAGTCGGACCAGGAGGTGCGCTGGTGCCCGGGCTGCGGTGACTACGCGATCCTGGCCGCCGTTCAGGGCTTCATGCCGGAGCTGGGGCTCGCCAGAGAGAACATCGTCTTCGTCTCCGGCATCGGCTGCTCCTCCCGCTTCCCGTACTACATGAACACCTACGGGATGCACTCCATCCACGGTCGCGCCCCGGCGATCGCGACCGGTCTGGCGAGCTCGCGCCGCGACCTGAGCGTGTGGGTGGTCACCGGTGACGGCGACGCACTGTCCATCGGCGGCAACCATCTGATCCACGCCCTGCGCCGCAACGTCAACCTGAAGATCCTGCTGTTCAACAACCGCATCTACGGCCTGACCAAGGGCCAGTACTCACCGACCTCCGAGATCGGCAAGGTCACCAAGTCGACGCCGATGGGCTCGCTGGACGCGCCGTTCAACCCGGTGTCGCTGGCGATCGGCGCGGAGGCGTCCTTCGTGGCCCGCACCATCGACTCGGACCGCAAGCATCTGACGGAGGTGCTGCGCGCGGCCGCCGACCACCCGGGCACCGCGCTGATCGAGATCTACCAGAACTGCAACATCTTCAACGACGGCGCCTTCGACGCCCTGAAGGACAGGCAGCAGGCCGAGGAGGCCCTGATCCGCCTGGAGCACGGGCAGCCGATCCGCTTCGGGGCCGACGGCGCGCGGGGCGTCGTACGCGACCGGGCCACCGGGGACCTGGAGGTGGTCACCGTGACCGCGGACAACGAGGCGGACGTCCTGGTCCACGACGCGCACGCCGCGTCGCCGACCACCGCCTTCGCGCTCTCCCGGCTCGCCGACCCCGACACCCTGCACCACACCCCGATCGGGGTCTTCCGCTCGGTGGAGCGGCCGGTCTACGACACGGCGATGGCCGAGCAGCTGGACACCGCGATCGAGCAGAAGGGCAAGGGCGACCTGTCCGCGCTGCTGGCCGGCGGGGACACCTGGACGGTCGTCGGCTGACCCTGCTGTGCGCCGCTACGAGGCCCGGGACTGGATTTCCCGGGCCTCGTCGTATGCCCGGCGGGCGCTGAGCACGTCGTCCATGCGCTGGTCGGTCCAGCGCGCCAGCGCCCGCACCTGCTCCGCCGCCTCGCGGCCCAGCTCGGTCAGGGAGTAGTCGACGCGTGGTGGGATGACGGGCTTGGCGTCCCGGTGGACGAGGCCGTCGCGCTCCAGGGTCTGGAGGGTCTGCGTGAGCATCTTCTCGCTGACGCCGCGCCCGCCGAGGCCGCTGATCGCCCGGCGCAGTTCGCTGAAGCGATGGGAGCGGTCGAGGAGCTGGATCAGCACCAGCACGCCCCAGCGGCTGGTCACGTGCTCCAGGACCAGGCGATGGGGGCACATGGCCTCGCCGTCACCCTTCCACTCACTTACCGACATGGACGTACCTTACTTCAAAGTGGGTACTGTCGCTCAGTTAGCGCCCCTCCTAGGGTGAGTGTCATACACGGACACACGGCATCCCAAGGAGTTCCCCACCATGAGCATCGTCGTCACCGGAGCCACCGGACACCTCGGCCGGCACGTCGTACAGCAGTTGCTGGAGAAGGTTCCGGCGGAGCAGGTCACCGCGGTCGTGCGGGACGAGGCGAAGGCCGCCGGCCTCGCGGCCCGGGGGGTGCGGCTGGCCGTCGCCGACTACAACGCGCCCGAGACCTTCGACGGCCTGTTCGCCGCCGGCGACAAGGTCCTGCTGATCTCCGGCAACGAGTTCGACAAGGGCCGGGTGCGGCAGCACACGGTCGTCATCGACGCCGCGAAGGCGGCCGGCGTGGCACTGCTCGCGTACACCAGCGCCCCGGGCGGCCTCACCGCGGCGCTGGCGGACGACCACCGGGCGACGGAGGAGGTGCTGCTCGCCTCCGGCCTGCCGTACAGCCTGCTGCGCAACGGCTGGTATCACGAGAACTACACCGAGAACCTGGCACCGGTGCTGGAGCACGGCGCGGTGGTCCAGGCCGCCGGAGCCGGCCGCGTCTCCTCGGCGGCGCGCGCCGACTACGCGGCCGCCGCGGTCGCGGTGCTGACCGGCGAGGGCCACGAGAACACGACGTACGAGCTGGGCGGCGACGAGGCCTGGGACTTCGCCGAGTACGCGGCCGAGCTGAGCCGGCGCACCGGGCGGGAGATCGCCTACACCCCGGTCTCCACCGAGGCTCTCACCGGCATCCTGACCGGTGCCGGGCTGCCCGGCCCGCTGGCCGCGATCCTGGCCGGCGTGGACGCCTCCATCGAGAAGGGCGAGCTGGTGATCACCAGTGGCGACCTGGCCCGTCTGACCGGCCGCCCGGCCACACCGCTCGCCGAGGCGATCGCCGCCGCACTCAAGCCCTGACCCGTCCCGGCACCCTCGCCTGTCATGACCGTATGGCGATACGGGCATGACAGCGAGGGCGCTCGGCGCTACCTTCGTTCTGGCGTGCGTGGGTGTGACGGGCTCCCGCGTGCGGCGTGGCGACAAGGAGGGGCCGTGGCCGGGACGTCCAAGGGTGAGCACCGTATAGGCCTGCTGAACGGCTTCGCCGCCTACGGCATGTGGGGCCTGGTGCCCCTGTTCTGGCCCCTGATGAAGCCCGCCGGGGCGATGGAGATCCTCGCCCACCGCATGGTGTGGTCCCTGGTCGTCGTGGCCGTCGCCCTGCTCTTCGTACGGCGCTGGGCCTGGGCCGGACAACTGCTGCGCCAGCCGCGCCGACTCGGGCTCGTCGCCGTGGCCGCCGCCTTCATCACCGTGAACTGGGGCCTCTACATCTGGTCCGTGAACTCCGGGCACGTGGTCGAGGCCGCCCTCGGGTACTTCATCAACCCGCTGGTGACCATCGCGATGGGCGTGCTGCTGCTGAAGGAGCGCCTGCGGCCCGTGCAGTGGGCGGCGGTCGCGACCGGTCTCGCCGCCGTCGTCGTCCTGACCGTCGGCTACGGCCGCCCGCCGTGGATCTCGCTCGTCCTCGCCTTCTCCTTCGGCACCTACGGCCTGGTCAAGAAGAAGGTCGACCTCGGCGGCGTCGAGTCACTGGCCGCCGAGACCGCGATCCAGTTCCTGCCCGCCCTCGGCTATCTGCTGTGGCTCGGCGCGCACGGCGACGCGAGCTTCCTGAACGGCAGCGCCGGACACGCCGCCCTGCTCGCCTCCACCGGCCTCGTCACCGCTCTCCCCCTGGTCTGCTTCGGCGCGGCGGCGATCCGCGTGCCGCTGTCCACCCTGGGCCTGCTGCAGTACCTGGCCCCCGTCTTCCAGTTCCTGCTCGGCGTCCTGTACTTCCACGAGGCCATGCCACCCGAGCGCTGGGCCGGCTTCGCGCTGGTCTGGCTGGCGCTGCTCCTGCTCACGGGCGACGCACTGCGCTCCGCACGCGGACCGAGGGAACCCCTGGGCACACCCCGACTGGACACACCCGACTCCACGCCCGTGGACGCCTAGGCCAACACGCCTTTGCCGCCTACGGGTTGTCAGCCCCGTGCACTAAGCTGATCAACTGCCTTGAACACAGGGCACCGACGCGACAGCGGTCACGGGGATCGGGGGACGGGGCGATGGACTTGGCACAGCCGGCAGGAGCCGCCGACTGGGCGGCGACGGGGGCGATGGGGCCGAACGCGGCCTATCGCAACCAGACATTGCAGTACGGCGACGTCGAGCTGACCTTCGACGAGTCGGTCGACTTCGGGGCCGTCAAGCGACTGTGGATCACGGCCACGTTCGCCTCGCTGCTCGTCTTTCTCCTCTTCGGTGCGCTGCCCGCGCTCTTCGCGGGCGACCCCGAGAACCTCAGCCCCGGTCTGGTGATCGCGTTCATCGTCTTCTGGGTGACCCTGCTGTTCACGCGGTTCAACGAGCCGATCTCCGAGTGGAAGACGCTCCTGGAGGACAAGGCCGCCGCCTCCTCCTCCGCGTACGCGGCCGTCTACGGCTCCCTCAGCCGCCGCCGGATCCCGGTCACCGCGGTGCCTGCCCGCGTCCGCAGCGACATCACACCCGAGGTCGTACACAACCGGCTGGTCGTCACGAGCGGCCGGTACGTGGCGTACGTGACCGTCTTCGCGTACGGCACCAGCCTGTATGTCGGATGGACGATGTGGCGCAGCCGCCCTGGGGCCGTCGTCATCGGGCACTTCGTGAAGGATCTCATCGGTTCCCTGGTGAACCGCGCGGGCACCCTCAACCAGATGCTGCGCACCGACCGCCCGCGCGCCATGCGGGAGGCCGTGCACTCGGCGGCACGGGAGGGCGTGGAGATCGCGATCCAGGGCATCGAGGTGCCGCTGGCCTCGACCTTCGGCCAGGAACCCCCGATCCAGACGGCACCTGCCTCGACCGGTCCCGCCGCTCCGCCCACTCCGCCGGCCCCGCCGACGTTCGGCCATGCACCCGGCACCGTGCCCGGTGCGGCCCCCGCCGGCCCGATGCCGCCCGGCACGCCCCCCATGGGCCCGCCCGCACCGCCGCATCCGTCGGCACCGCAGACGAACGGCTGGAACGGCAGTTGACCCTCGGCGGCATTCCGGCAGCACCCGGTGTGCTGAGTGTCTCCGCCGGTCCGACCGTGTGGGCCTGGGTCGCCGTACGGATCGACGCGGCCGCCGACCTCACGGAGACCAAGGAGTACGCGGACCTGACGGAGGGGGAACGACGGGTCAAGGCGGTCGCGGCCGAAACGGCGTGGCTGACCGGACAGTGGGCCACGGCGCACGGCGAGCGCCTCGAACTGCGCTATCTCACCGACCCGGCCGAGCGCCGCATCTCGTGTGCGCTGCTCGGACGCGTCCACGCGCCCACCCCGGCCGCGGCGGAGGCCGCCGCGCTGGCCCTGCGCGCCCGGCTGGCCACACCGCCACGCCATGTGAGCGCGAGCCCGGTGGAGGACCCGGCGGAAGTGGCCCGCCTGCTCACACCGTTCACCCTCGAACCGGCTGCGGGCATGGCCGAGATACGCAAGCGGTACCGCACGGGTCTGCCGAACCGCCCGGACGCGGGGGTCAGGTACTACCTCTCGCCGCAGCCGTTCACCGCGTCCGCCCCGCCGTGGGACGCGCTGTGGCCGGCACTGGCCGGGCACCCGTACCCGGTCATGCTGAGCATCGGCCTGGAGCCGTACGTCGTACCGGACGACCTGGGGCCGCTGCTGCAGCGGATCGCCACCCAGTACGGGCGACTGGGCACGCCCGGCCAGCTGCCGGACGGCCTGTGGTCACCGGGCGCCCAGCTCGCCCCGGACGCCTTCGCCGTCGACGCCTCCCGGGTCTACACGGACGCCGCACGCCGCTACACCGACCGGGCCTTCCGTCTGCGGATCGCCCTCGCCTCGCCCGCACCGCTGCCCGAGTCCATGGCCGAGCTGGTCGGCGCGACCGTCTCACCACAGGAACGGGCCCGCGAGGAGGGGGTGCTCACCGAGACGTTCACCGGCCCGGCACACTGCGTGATCCGCCCCACCCCCGCAGAGCTCCCGCTCGCCTGGCACGCCCTGACCACGCTGGAGCAGCCCCGCTGGGGCGGCGACCAGGGATGGCGGCTGCCCGAGCCCCTCTCCCCGCCGCTGCGCCTGCTCGCGGAGCTGGTCGACGCCCGCGAGGCGAGCGCCGCCTTCCGGCTGCCGCTCGCCGTCAGCGGCCACATGGCCGGCTTCCCGGTACGGCGTCCGGGACTGGCCGGGGAGACGGTGTACCAGGCGTCGGGCCCTTCGGTCACCCTGGGCCGCCAGCTCGTCAACGACACCCCCGCCGGCCCGCTGGGCATCGCCCTGGGCGACCTCACCCGCCACGCCCTCTTCGTCGGTACGACCGGCTCGGGCAAGACCAACACGACGCTCGCCTTCTGCGAACAGCTCTGGCGCGACCACCGGGTGCCCTTCCTGGTCCTCGAACCGGTCAACTCCGATCTGGACGACTACCGCTGGCTGGCGACCCGGCCCGGCTTCGAGGACCTGGTGGTGCTGACGGTCGGCGACGAGACCACGGCCCCGCTCCGGCTGAACCCCTTCGAGGTACCGGCCGGGGTCCGGATCAGCACGCACATGGCCGGCCTCATGGCCTGCTTCGATGCCGCGTTCGGTCTCTGGGACCCGCTGCCGAACATCTACAACCGCGCGCTGCGTGCCTCGTACGCCCGCAAGGGCATCGTCCCGACCGACCTCGCGAGCACCGACCAGGAGTGGCCGACCCTGCGTGACTTCACCGTCGAGATGCGCAGACAGTGCGAGGCTCTCGACTACTCCGGTGAGGTGCGGGACAACATCGTCGCCGCGTCCCTGCTGCGGGCCGAGGCACTGGCCGAGGGTGCCTGCGGCAGCACGCTGGACGTGGCCCGGTCGTATCCGGTGGCCGAACTGCTGAACCGGCCGGTGGTGGTGGAGCTGGCGGCGGTGGGCGACAACGAGAAGGAGCAGTCGCTGATCACCGCGCTGATCCTGCAGACGATGACCGAGCACTACAAGGCGAACCGTTCCGGCGGCTCCCTCGCCCATGTCACGGTGATCGAGGAGGCACACCGCCTGCTCGGCCGGCCACAGGGCCAGTCGGGCGACACGAAGGAGGGGAACGCCCAGGCCCGCGCGGCCCAGGCCTTCGCCAACACCCTCGCGGAGAACCGCAAGTACGGCGAAGGCGTCGTGATCGTCGAACAGGTGCCGGGCAAGCTGGTGGAGGACGCGTACAAGAACACGAACCTGAAGGTGATGCACCGTCTGCCGGCGCAGGCCGACCGTGAACTCATCGGCGGGACCATGCGCTTCTCCCCCGACCAGGAACGGTACGCGGCGACCCTGGAGCCCTTCCAGGCGTTCACCCACCACGACCGCCTGGACCGTCCGGCCCTCGTCGCGGTACCGGACGTCCGCGCGGCGGCGGCCCGCGAGGCGGGGCTGGCGCGGGCGCCCCTTGCCACCTCCCCCGATCTGGCGGCCCGCTTCCGCGACTTCGCCGGCACCCACCCGTCCGTCTCAACGGCCCTGGCCCCCTTCCCGGAGTGCGAGGGCTGCCGCCACCGCTGCGCGTTCCGCTCCCGCGCGGCGACGGCGGTCTGGCCGGAGGACGCCAAGGAGCTGCGGCAACGGGTCACGGTGTACCCGAAGTCCAAGCCGGAACAGACGGCCTGGTGGCAGTCCACGGCGTCCTGGATCACCGACGTCGCCGACCGTGCGCCCCTGTCCGCCGAGGACCCCGCAGCCCTCTCCGGCTACCGGGCCTGCGTCTTCGTCCACGTGGCCCGCTCGGCTTGGCAGCGCAAGACGCTCCCCTGGGTCCGGCTCTACCGTACGCACGTTTCCTCTGAAGGTGACGCATGAGCGACCGCCCCACCGAGCAGCCGACACGACCGGAGACGCCACCGGCAGAGTCCTCGGAAGCACCGGACCCGGAGTCGACGGAACTTCCGCCCGAGCCGGAGGCGCCGGCCCCGGAGACGAAGCTCTCGGCCGAGCCGACAGAGGCGCCAGAGCCCGCGGAACCGGAGTCGACAGAGCTTCCCGCCGAACCGACGGAGGCACCAGAGCCTGGAGAACCAGAGCCGACGGAAGCACAAGAACCTGGGCAACCGGAGCCGACGGAACTTCCCGCCGAACCGACGGAAGCGCCAGAACCCGCGGAACCCGGGGAGCCGACAGAGCCTGCGAAACAGGCGGAACCTTGGGAACCGGAGTCGGCGGAACAGACGGGCGAGCGGGAGGCGCCCGAACCCGCCGAAGCACCCGAGCCGGCCGAGGCCGCCCAGTCGGCTGAGGGAGCGGGACCGCTGGAAGCGCCGGAAGCGGCTGAGGCGCCCGATTCGGCGGAGGCAGCACTCGAAACCGAAGCGGCCCCTGAACCGACCGAGGCGGCCGAGCCATTGGAGGCTGCCGAAGGCACGACAAGGGAGAAGTCAGCCGACCCTTTGGAAGCGCCTGACCCCTCGGAGCCATCCGAAGAGCTGGAGCCGGATGCATCGGAGGCTCCGGACCTCCTGGAGGATCCCGAAGTTTCTGAAGGTTCGGAGGAGTCGGCACCCGCCGACTCCGCTCTGCTGGACGAGGCTCCTGAACCGGTCCCGGTGGAGGAGACCGCGGAGTCCGCCGACCCCGTGGAGGCGAGAAAGCACGCTGCGCAGGCCGACGGGCTCATAGACGAAGCAGGCCGCGTCCCGGTGACGGAACTCGAATCAGGCGAGCGGGTGCGAGGGTGGCCGTGTGATGACACCGGATACCAGATACAGAACGACGACTTGGAGTATCTCGGCCTCGACGAGAAACAGGTGGGAGCCTGGCAACGATTCGAGGCTCCGCTGGGCATGAGCCCCGAACAGTTCGAGGGGTTCACCGGAAGCCTGAAAGAAGCGCTGGCTGCGGACGGAATAGACCCCGATCAGGTCGACATTCGACTGCAAGGGTCGTCGGCGCAATTCTTCTCAGGCTCCCACAAAGACTTTCCCACCGAACAGGACTTGGCCGAACAGCCCGACGCTGCGGCCAGGCTGCAGGGATGGATGGGGGATCGTCCTGAAGCGGATCGACCTGCACGCATCCCCTTCGACGCCAAGCACCTGCTCGGCGTGAAGGACGAAAAGGGGATACCGGAGCCACCCAGCGACTACGACATCCAGCTTTCCTCGGACGCCATGGTCGACAAGGCTCGGAATACATGGGAAGCTACTGACCCCGGAACGAGGAGCCCGCACCTCATCCACCCGAAATACGACTTCGTCAACAAAGAGGTCGCTGCACAGTCGTTCCCCGCACTACAGGACTGGAAAGCGAATTGGGAGGGAGAACTCGGCCGTGAGGTCGCACCGGCCTTGTTCCCTTCGGCGGGTCCGCCTGACAGAACGGACGTAGGCAGCGGAATCTCCACACATTTCCGTGAGAGCGACTGGATCATCAACCGCCCGGGAGGCGATGACCGTGAATGACCAACTGCGGATCCGAATGAGAGGCAATCTCGGGGAGCAGCTCTCAAACTTCCGAGAGCAGGTGGGGCTGGACCGGCGAGGTCGCCTCGATGACGACTGGGACCAGGAATTTGGTCAGCGGGAGTTGCGACCCAAGGAACAGGGTCACGCGAAGCTAACGCTATGGCGTTACGCGGACGACGACTGGATGATTGCGCTCACATATGATCAAAATCCGATTCCCGAGGACCAACTGGAAGACTTGCGCCGGGGAATCCTGAACGCTGCGGCCACAACCGGACTGACGGTCACTGCCCAGTTCCACGCGTGAACTTCACAATGAAAAGAGAGTCGTGACGAAATCGGAATTCTACGTCTCGGCCGATGTCGAGGCCGACGGCCCGGTGCCGGGGCCGTTCTCGATGTCCAGCTTCGGCCTGGCGGTGGCGGGCGTCCACGACGGCGACGCCTTCCACGTGAGCGACCCGACTGAGCGCACTTTCTACGCGGAACTGAAACCGATCAGCGACGCCTACGATCCTGAGGCCCTGGCCGTCAGCGGCCTGGATCGTGACCGGCTGGCCCGGGAGGGACAGACCCCCGCCCAGGCCATGAACGCTGCGGCCGACTGGCTCGCGGCCGTCTCGGATGAACTGTCCGCCACTCCGGTGTTCGTCGCCTACCCGCTGGGTTACGACTGGATGTGGATGTACTGGTACTTCATGCAGTACGCCAGTAACGGCTCCCCTTTTGGCCATTCCCGCTGCCTGGATCTCAAGACCCTGTACGCGGCCAAGTCCACCTCGCAGATCACTGCGTCGACGAAGCGCTCGATGCCCCGGCATCTGCTCTCTTCGCACCCTCATACGCACAATGCGCTGGACGACGCGATCGAGCAGGCTCAGCTGTTCCAGAACGTCATGCGGTGGAACGGGGTCCAACCCTAGGTTCGAAATGCATCCAGACGATCGCCCGCCTCGAAGCCCCAAGTGCGTCGAGTCGCTGTACGTTGACCACCATGTCGACGCAGACGCCCGCCGAGGCACCCGTCCCGCTGCACTGGAAGCTCGTCATCGACGCCTCCGACCCGCACGCGCAGGCCGACTTCTGGGCCGCCGCGCTGCATTACACGGCCGAGGACAACAGCGCCCTGATCGAGCGGCTGCTGGACCAGGGCGCGTTGCCCGGTGACGCCACCGTCGAGTACCACGGCCGCCCCGCCTTCCGTGACCTCGTCGCCGTACGGCATCCCGACGACCCGTACGACCCCCAGACCGGCACCGGCCTCGGTCGGCGGCTGCTGTTCCAGCGCGTGCCCGAGCCGAAGAGGGGGAAGAACCGGCTTCACCTCGATGTGCACGCCGGTACCGAGCGGCGCGCGAGCGAGGTGGCGCGGCTGGAGGCGCTGGGCGCGCGGGTGCTGCGCGAGGCGAAGGAACCCGCGGGTGAGTGGGTGCTGATGGCGGACCCGGAGGACAACGAGTTCTGCGTGCAGTAGCCCGTGACCCTGCCGCCCGGTTACGGCTGCGTGGCGCGGGCCGCCCGGTCGGTCAGGCGGACCATGCGGGCGCGGGCCGACTCCAGCGGACGCAGGTCCTCCGCGGCGGGGCCCGGCTCAGTCGTGAGCTCCGTCCACAGCTCGATCAGGCCCCGGCCCAGCCGCAGCCCCTCCTCGGGATCGCGGACGGCGCGCCACGCGGTCGCCGCGCTCAGCACGTTGCCGTAGGCGGCCTCGGCGTCCCGCTCCTGCCGGCGCAGCCGGGCGAGGTCCAGGGACAGCTGGAAGGCACGGACTGTGTCGCCCCCCAAGTAGGCGATGTAGGCGGCCAGTTCACGCAGGTGCAGGACTTCGGCGTGGCGGGGGCCCAGCACGGTGGACGCCTCGGTGACCGTACGGTCGGCGAGTTCCGCCGCCGCCTCGATACGGCCGGCCCGCACGGCCTCGTTGATCCGCGTCATCGGCTCGGTGAGCAGCTCGGCGCCCTCCGCGGTCTCGGTGACGGGCCCGTCCCCGAGCACCTCCTCGGCAACGGCGTCGAACCCGCGGGCGGGAGTGTGGGTGGGGGCGGGGGCAGGGTCGGCGAGGGAGGCCATCAGGGTGGAGGCCGGGAGGGCGTACGCCGTGGAGGCCGAGGGAGCGGGGGCGGCGGCATCGGGGTCGTAGGCCCCGGCCCCTGCCTCGGACTCCGGTGCCTCCCCGACCGGCATGACCGGCGCGGGACCGAACTGTCCCGTCGGCACCTGCACCATCCAGGCCGGGAGGGGCTCCGGCTCCTCCACAAGCGGCACATCCCGAACGCGGTCCGCCGTAGCCGCACCTGCCGGTGACACCACGTCGGCTGCGCCCGGCACGGCCGCGCCGACGGGCGCCGCCACGTCCACCGCGCCCGCGCCGCTCGCCGCGTTCGCCTTGTTCGCCGCGGCCACCCGTACCGCCCGTCCCGTGACCCGGCTGGAGCCGTCCGCCGAGACCTCCAGGGGGACCACACAGCCGGTGCGGTCGTCGTGGATGGTGGCGGGTATCGGGGCGCCGAGGCTGATGGCCAGGCGCTGGAGGTGGTTGAGGACGGCCTGCTGGATCTCCTCGCCCGGCGCCGCGATCACCGACGTCCCGCCCACCGACGCGCCTCCCGCGCCGAACACCCGCACGGCCACCGCCGCCGGATGCACCGCGGGCTGCTGCACCCGCTTCTTCTCGAAGCTGAGTCGGGCCATCGGTTTTCCCTCACTCCCCCGGCGTGGCGATCCGGTCGCACCCCTTGTCTCGTACCAACCAGTCTGTCCCCCGGGTTCGGCTTGTGCGTCACCACGACGTCACAGGCTCGTCCCAGATACGGGGGCCGCCCGGTCGGCAGCGGTCACCTCCGGGGGCCGGACGGCGGCGGAGCGCCCGGCGTGGGGGCACGGTTCGGGGCGGCTGGGCCGCCCGCCGGGGACGCCGTCCGCCGGGACCCCGTCTGCGCCGCCGACAGCGCGTGGAGCTGCGCGGGTGATGCCGCGGAACGCAACCGGGCCGCCACCGCCGACGGCATACGTGCCCCGGCCGAGAGATCGCCCGAGACCTGTGAGCGGAGCATGCCGACCCGGGCCAGATGGGCCTGCTGCTGTTCCGGGGACAGCGACGCCGCGCTCGTCTCCACGGCCGCCCGCACGGCGGCGGGATGTGTGGGTACAGGCGCGGCACCACGTGCGGGTGCCCGCTGCGGATCGAATCCCGCGGCACGCAGCGCGGCCGCCCGCGCGCGCAGGGTGGGTGGCGCGGACTCTTGCGTGCGCGCCACCGGCCGGTCCCTCCTGGCGCCGTTTCCCGGCGCGAGCGGCGTTCTGGCCGAGAGGGTGCGCCAGCTCACGGTCCCGGTGAACTCGTTGACGGTCACCTCGACCCGGGGCCGGGCGGGGCGGCGGCGCAGGCGTGCGGCCTCAGCCCGGCGGCGGGTGTGCTCGCCGCCCGGGGGCCGATGTGGTCAACGGCCCTCGGTTCCGGTGGTGGAGGCGTACGACGGTTGAGGCCAACGACGGTGCGGCAGGGACCATGTACGGCGGACCTGCTGGTCGCCGCCGAATGCGTGCCTGTCAGATCCACTGCCGTGCCCGGACCGGAAACCACCGGGCAGAGCTGGCGTCTTGATGGGCACGGCCGTACCAGTCGACCGCCGGCGGCCGGCAGCGGCGGTGTGGGGTCAGCCGTGATCCAGGCGGCATCGGGCGGGGGCCCTCGGACCGAGGACGAGGAACGGGCTGCTCCCGGCCCTCGACCACACGGGGGCTGGGAACAGTCGGCGTCCTCGTCCGGTGCGCGTCGGACATGGCGATGTATCGACGGGCCATCACGTCAGGGCAGCCGGAGGGGACGACCTCGCGAGTGGGGAGGATACGGGGCTGGGGCGGCCGCCGGGCCCACCACCGTATGGTCCGCCGGCCTCGGGTTCGCCGGCCCCTTCCCCGAGGCTGTTGCACTCACCATGCCGCGGCACGCGGAAAAGCTGTTGCCGGTTGGGGCACGGGATGCCGCCGGCGCTGTGCCCGTTCTGCGCGGACAGCCGTGAGCGTACGCGGTGGACTCGCACGGCGGCAGCGGCGAGCATGAGACACGGAAGATCAAGATCACGAACTGCCGGAACCGGCTTGGGAGAGGGATATGACGCACGATCAGACAGGTTTGGACTTCGCCTACGAGCAGCTGTACTCGGCGGCGGCTCGGATGCTGTGGTCGCAGGAGAGCCCCACGTGGCGCCGGAAGGACCAGCACCCTCGTTTCGGGTGGTCGCCCGAGAGGTGCGCTGCCTGGCAGACGCTGGAGGACTGCCTGCTGGCAGGAGAGACGGAGGAGCCGCGGATCGGTGAACCGTCCGACCCCGCCCGGCACCTCGTCACGCGCCGTGCGCCAGGCGGTGAGGACCGGCCCCTCAGCTTCCAGGAGGCCCGCGAGGACTGGATGACCCGCCTGAACGCCGACCCAGGGTATCTGGTGGATGAACAACTCCAGCCTGGTGCCTGCGTCATGACCACCGGCAGTCGGCATCTGGAGACCATCTTCGCACTCAAGGAACTCGCTCGCCGACTGGCTCCCGGACGGCCTCCGGTGACCATCGGTCCCGAGGCCGGACGACTGAGCGCGCTCGCCCACGAGGCTGCCGACGCATTGCGGGCACCGCTGTCCGCAGCCGCACCGAGCCCCTACACGCCGGGGTCCGAACCGTGGATCGCCCCTGCTTCCCGACCCGTCAGCGCTGTGCCGGACCTGCCTGCCCGCCTGGAGAAACTGCGGACCGCCGCTTGGCGAGCGGCCGAGGCCATCCCGACGCCGGACGAGCTCAAGGCTCATTCGGATTTCTCCGTGATGATGGAGGCGTCGATCGCCACGTCCGACGTCCTCGCACTCCTCCAGGGACGCCCGGCGCCCGAATGGCGTGAGCATCTCGAGGGGATCGACCCGGCGCATCACTTGGCGTGGGGCGAGGTCACGGTGGCTGGGCAACGACGACCCAAGAGCTTCGACCACGAGGCCGATGCCTGGAGGCGGGTCTTCGCCGAAGGCCCCACCCCCTGGGCACTCACCGAGTACCGGGATCCGCCCAAGCGCCACCTGGGCGCGCAAGAGGTGGTTCTGTCGGCGACCCGGGCCCTCGTCTTCGCCGAGATGCTCGACGAGCTGGCAGCCCGCCTCCGCCCGGGGACGCACACGGGCCTCATTCACTACAGCGCCTATGACCTGAGCTACTTCATCAACTCGTTCCAGCGTGAACTCGGCGTTCACGTCGGACTGTGAGGGGGCAGTCCATGCCGGACGAACGGCGCCAGAGGATCCTCGTGCTGTGTGATGACAGCGGCATGGGGAAGGGTGGTGTGCCCGTCTTCAACGAACAGATCAGCATGGCTCTCGCGGCCCGTGGACACGACGTCACGCTCCTGACCGTCTCTCCGGTGGAGAAGGGCCACGAGGGGGTGAAACTGCATACCGTGGAACCGCCGAAGGGTGAAGTCGAGGGACGCCATTGGCTCGAGCAGCAGTGCGCCACGATGCACCCGGCGGCGTGGGCTCCCAGACCCGAACCAGCAGCCGTTCGACCTCGTCATCGGTCACTCACGTTTCTCGGGCCCGGCCGCCCTGGCCATGCGTGACAACTGGTACCCCGACGCACGGGTGGCTCACTTCCCGCACACCAGTCCCTAGCGGCTGCCCTTCTTCAAGTACCCCGACAATGTCGAGAAAGCGACGGAGAAGGCAGCCCGTGTTCATCCAGCGGGAGAACGGTTCCGGCCTGCGCGTCTCGGTGCGGCAGAAGCGCTGAGGGTGAGCCAGCGTCCGCCCTCGGCGGCGGGCCCTGGCCCGCGATAGCTGCATGTGCATATAATGCACATGCAGTTTATTGTCGTACGCCGATCAGCCGGGGGTAGTCATGACCACACGCCGCTTCCTCTTCCTCCTGGGCAGTTCCCGTGCCGAGGGCAACACCGAGCTGCTCGCTCGCCGGGCCGCCGAGCAGCTGCCCGGTGATGTCGAACAGCGCTGGATACACCTCGCCGAGCACCCGCTGCCCGACTTCACGGACCTGCGGCACGACAGCGACCACGCACGGCCGCCCGCGGACAGCCCCACCGGCCTGCTGCTGGACGCCACGCTCGCGGCCACCGACATCGTGATCGCCTCGCCGCTGTACTGGTATTCGGTGTCCGGCCTCACCAAGCGTTACCTGGACCACTGGTCCGGCTGGCTGCGCACCCCGGGCCTCGACTTCAGGGCGAACCTGGCCGGCCGCACCCTCTGGGGCATCGCGGCGCTCGCCGGCGACGAGCCGTCCGTCGCCGACCCCTACGTCGGCACACTCAACAACTCCGCCGCCTACATGGGAATGCGCTTCGGCGGAGTCCTGCTCGGCAACGGCAGCGCGCCCGGCGACGTACTGAAGGACACCGAGGCGCTGGCACGCGCGAAGACCTTCTTCGCCCAGGAAGCGCCCCTCGCCCGCTTCTCCCACGAGAGGGCCGCCGGCTAGGCCCTACGCGCTGATGTCCTTCGTCGTGAACCGCGCCCAGGCCGCCGACCCGAACACCGCCGCGTACAGCGCCTGCAGGCCGAGGTTCTTCACCAGATCGTCCCAGTAGACGGGGTCGCGCATCAGGTCGGCGAAGGACAGCCAGTAGTGCGGGAAGAAGTACGGCTGCAGCGCGTGCAGCTGGGGTATCTGGTCGAGGATCTGGACCGTGATGAGCAGGCCGACGGTGGTCGCCATCGCCGCGATGCCGCTGCCCGTGAGCGTCGACACGAACAGGCCGAGCGCCGCCACGCCGACCAGTGAGGCGGCGACCACGAGAGCGATCAGCAGGGCCCGGCCGAGGCCCTCGGCGAAGCTGATCCGGGTGCCCGAGATCGTCGTGAGATCGCCGAGCGGGAAGAGCAGCGCACCGACGATCAGGGCGGAGACGGCGACGACCAGCGTGGCCAGCAGACAGAAGGCCATCACGGTCGTGTACTTGGTGAGCAGCAGCCGGGTGCGGCCCGCCGGGGCCACCAGCAGATAGCGCAGGGTGCCCGCGCCCGCCTCGCCGGCTATCGCGTCGCCCGCGACGACCCCGACGGCCATCGGCAGGAAGAACGGCAGCGTCGCCGCCAGCGCCGTGAACACCAGGAACAGGCCGTTGTTGGTGATCTGAGTGATGAACGCGGGGCCCTGCCCGCTGTGGTCCGCCGCCCCGCCGCGCGTCTGGATCTTGACCGCGATCCCGACCAGGACCGGCACCGCGGCCAGCACGCCGAGCAGGGCGAGCGTGCGCCAGCGCCGGAGGGTCGTGTTCAGTTCGCTGCGCAGCAGCCCGAACGTCCACAGCGGGCTCGGCCGCCGCGGCGCGGTCGCCGGGACCGTCTCAGCCCGCGACATCGAAACCCTCCCCCGTCAGTGCCACGAACGCGTCCTCCAGCGAGGCCCGTACGAGCGTGAAACCCCGCACGCGCACCCCCGCCTCGACCAAGGCGGCGTTCACCTCGGCGAGGTCCCGTGCGGGCGGTTCGCCGCTGATCCGGTCGCCGTCGGCGGTGACGTCCCCGACGCCCTGCTCCTTCAGCACCCGGGCCGCCTCGGCCGGATCGGGGGTGGTCACCACCAGCCGGCCGCGCGCCCCGGCGGCCAGGTCGGCCACCGCCCCCTGGGTGACGAGCCGGCCGCGCGCCATGACCGCCGCGTGGGTGCAGACCTGCTCGATCTCGTCGAGGAGGTGGGAGGAGAGGAAGACGGTCGTGCCGTCGGCGGCCAGCTCCCGGATCAGGGTGCGGATCTCGCGCATGCCCTGCGGGTCGAGGCCGTTGGTCGGCTCGTCCAGGACGAGCAGCCGACGCGGCTGGAGCAGCGCCGCGGCCAGGCCGAGCCGTTGCTTCATGCCGAGCGAGTACGCCTTGGCCTTCTTGCCGGCGGCCGCCGTGAGGCCCACCCGGTCGAGGGCGGCCGCGACCCGGACGCGCCGGGTGCGGGGGTCGGCGGTCGGGTCCGCGGCGTCGTAGCGCAGCAGGTTGTCCCGGCCGGAGAGGAAGCCGTACAGGGCCGGGCCCTCGATGAGCGCGCCGACCTGCGGGAGAACGGCACGGGCCGCCCGGGGCATCGGGCGGCCCAGCACGCCGGCCGTGCCCGCCGTCGGCTCGATCAGACCCATCAGCATGCGGATGGTGGTGGTCTTGCCCGAGCCGTTCGGACCGAGGAAGCCGAAGACGCTGCCCGCCGGGACGGTCAGGTCGAGGCCGTCGACGGCGAGCTGTCCGCCGCGGTAGCGCTTGGTGAGTCCGCGGGTGACGATGACGCTCGTCTCCGCCTGGTCCGGGGCACACCGCTCCGCGTTCCCGGTGTCCCCCGCCTCCCGCCCCGCGGCGGACGGTTCGTCCATCGGCTCCCCCTCGACTCGTCCTGCCCCCTGAAGGCCCCGAAGGATCAACGCACGGTCATGGCTGGTAGTGCCCGAGCGGGGTTACTTTCCCGTGTCCGCCGCCTTCACCAGGGCGTCCTTGGTCACCGCGCCGGCGTAGGCCTTGCCGTTGTCCGCGATCAGGACGTTGACCAGGCGAGTGGAGAAGACCGTGCCCTTGCCGAACTTGCCGGAGACCTTCTCGCCGAGCGAGCCGAGGAAGCCACCCATGTCACCGCCCTTGGATCCGGACGGCAGGCCGCCCTTGGCGCCGGTGTCGAAGACCGCGACGGACGTCCAGCCCTTGCCGAGGACGTCGGCGCCGTTGAGGCCCTTGCCGAACTCGCCCGGCTTCGGCGCGTGTTGCCGTGCCGCGGGGCCCTGCTTCTTCTCCTCCGTCACCTTCGCGCCCTTGGGCGGGGTGAAGGTGAAGGCAGAGGCGGCCGGCGGTGCGAAGGAGACCTGGGTGAAGCCCACGTTCAGGACCGCCGCGCCGCCGCTCCTCGGGGTCAGCGTGAACTTCAGCGGCATGCCCGTCTTCGCGTCGACGGCGATGCTGATCGCGCCGACCGTGGTGCCGGACTGCCTGGGCTTGATGAGCAGCTTGTAGGCGTCACGGCCGGCGACCTGCTCGGTGCCGTCGACGGTGACGGACGTGGTGTCGTCCACCGACTTCAGCGCCTCGTCGGCGAAGTCCTTGGGCGTGGCCGGGGGCTCGGCCCTGTGGTCCTTGCCGGCGTCGGCCGAGGTGCTGTGGTAGACCTCGTTGCTCTTGCTGTCGTAGCCCCACACGTCCTTGCCGTTGTGGATGAGGCTGTACTCGGAGCCGCTTTCCAGCAGCGACAGCTTCTGCTTCTCGGGGCCGTCGGTCGCGACGCGCAGGGTGTGCGCGCCGGAGACCAGCGAGGTGAGCTGGGACTGCGGGTCGGCGGAGGAGCCGTCGCCGGAGCCCTTGGCCGCCCCCGATGCCAGGTTGCCCCCCAGGCCGCCGAGGTCGGGCAGTCCGAGGTCGGTGCTGATCCGCACGGTGCCGGACAGCTGCTGCACGTCCGACTTGGCGATCTTCTCGATGAGCTGCTGTGCGGTGATCCTGGGCAGGTCGGGGTCCCCGGAGGCGGCGAGCGCCGGGACCAGCCCGATCGTGGCCGCCGCCACCCCCACCACCGCGACCGGGACCGCGTAGCGGGCGGCCTTGCGGCGTCCGGCGTGCGGGGTTTCCTCTCGCGCGCCGTCCACTGCGTCGTCGGTTTCGTACGGTGCCATGTGTGCCTTACCTCCGTCGTCGGCGGCGGCTGTCCTCACGTTGGTCCACCAGAGCCGCCATTCTCACCCGAATCGGTGAGGAGTGGTGATGTCCGTGGTGTCCATCTCACCAAATCGGCCATGAGGAAGCGTCAGACCTCGGAGCCAAGTCCGTGTACGCCTGCGGTATGACACGCAGGGGCAGCGACTCCCCCGACCCGTAGGGGTCTCACCGGAACGGAGGGGTCCGTATGGGGGCACGCGCATCGCGACAAGCCGCGCACAGGGGCCGTGCATCGCGGCGGGCCGTCCATGGGAGCACACGCGGCGGGCCGCTCATGGCCGCACGCGCATCGCGGCAGGCCGTGCCGGGCCATTCCACCGGGCCGTAGGGGGTCGTGCGGGGCCACGGAGTCGTGCGGGGCCGTGTGCAGGGCCGCGCCGGACCGTACGGCCGGTTGCTGCCGCGAGGCTCGACCGGCCGAGGCCCCGCCGGGGGTCAGCCGGCCCGGTGCACCACCGCGTCGCACAGCTCCATCAGCGCCGCCTTGGCGTCGCACTCCCGCAGCGGGGCCAGCGCGGCGCGGGCCTCCTCCGCGTACCGGACGGTGTCCCGGCGGGCCTGCTCCAGCGCGGGGTGGGCGCGCAGCGCGGCGAGTGCCTCGGCGTGCCGGGCGTCGTCGCTGAGGTCGGAGTCCAGCAGCCGGCACAGCGCGATGTCCTCGGGCAGCCCCAGCCGGGCCGCCCGCTCGCGCAGCCGCAGCACGGGCAGCGTCGGAATGCCCTCGCGCAGGTCGGTTCCCGGGGTCTTGCCGGACTCGTGCGAGTCGGAGGCGATGTCCAGGACGTCGTCGGCGAGCTGGAAGGCGACGCCGAGCCGCTCGCCGTACTGGGTGAGCACGTCGACGACCGTCTCGTCGGCGCCGGACATCATCGCGCCGAACCGGCACGAGACCGCCACCAGCGAGCCCGTCTTGCCGCCGAGGACGTCCAGGTAGTGCTCGACCGGGTCGCGGCCGTCCGAGGGACCGGCGGTCTCCAGGATCTGGCCCGTGACCAGCCGCTCGAACGCGAGGGCCTGCACCCGGACGGCCTCGGGGCCGAGGTCGGCGAGGATCTGGGAGGCCCGGGCGAAGAGGAAGTCGCCGGTGAGGACCGCGACCGAGTTGCCCCAGCGCGTGTTGGCGCTCTCCACGCCGCGCCGTACGGCCGCCTCGTCCATCACGTCGTCGTGGTACAGCGTGGCCAGGTGCGTCAGCTCGACGACCACGGCCGACGGCACGATGCCCGGCGCGTAGGGGTCACCGAACTGGGCCGCGAGCATCACGAGCAGCGGCCGGAACCGCTTCCCGCCGGCTCGCACGAGGTGCTGCGCGGCCTCCGTGATGAACGGGACCTCACTCTTGGTGGCCTCGAGCAAGCCTTCCTCGACAGCCGCCAATCCGGCCTGGACATCGGCTTCCAGAGCCTGGTCCCGCACGCTCAGCCCGAACGGCCCGACGACGGTCACGAGGGGTCTCCTGTCTGCTGGTGTCTGCTGGCGATTACACGGTTTGTCGATAGGTCGCTGCCATCACTCAAGTCAGCGTATCCGGTCCTCTTTCGATCACCGATAGCGCCCACCGGTCCAGCCCGGGCGGTATCGGATCATGACCGGTATGTTTTTGATCAAGGACTAAGAACGGACATTTATCGACTTAACAGGAATACATCCAATTTGTCTCGAACCGGGGAGCGAGCGGAGTAACGCCTGGCCGCCCCCTCCGGCACCCCTTTCGCCACCTCCCTGCGCGCTCCCCGCGCGCGGCCGCTCCACCACGAGAACGACCGGCACCGTTTCACGGGTTCCATCGCCGAGCCGATCCACCCGAATCCCCCATGTCCGATTTAAAACAGTTTGCCATTTCGTGAGTTGGGTCACGGTCGCCGGATGGCATCCCGCCCCCATCGCATCCCGCTCCTCCCCTTGCCCCGCTGGCGAGTTGAGGGTTGGCAACCGCAAAGGATCAAGTGCCTCATAGGGCATAGATCAAGGTCAAATAGGACGTTGTGTGAATCCGGTACTTGTTCCCGACATGTGCTCTCGCATACGTTCCGGGCCGTCGGGCGGACGCCTAATCCTGCCGCCGCCCACGTAACCCATCGACGAACTCATTCGTACGGCAGGAGCGGGGGAACCAGGTAAGTCGCCGGACCGGACGACACACGTCGCACCGGAACGGCTAGGGGTAAAGCCGTGCCTTCCCGGGCACGGCCGGGCACCTCCCCGCCCGCACCCGACAGCTCACCTCGCAGGCGACGGAGAGGAACTTCCCCATGCCTGCTGCCGCTCAGCACCGCCGCACCCGTCTCGTCCGCGCCCTCGCCGCCGTCGGCACCGGTGCCGCCGTCCTCGCCCTGCCGCTCATCGGGGCGACCAGCGCCTCCGCCGCGAGCCCGGCCGCCACCACGGCCTCCACCACCCCCGCCGGCTACCCGAACACCCTCGACGGCTGGATCCGCGAGTCCCTCGCGATCATGGGCCAGAAGGGCATCCCGGGCACCTACAACGGCATCTACCGCAACATCATCCGGGAGTCCTCGGGCAACCCGAACGCCATCAACCTCTGGGACTCCAACGCCGCCAAGGGCATCCCGTCCAAGGGCCTGCTCCAGGTCATCGACCCGACGTTCAACGCGTACCACGTGGCCGGAACCTCCTTCAACATCTACGACCCGGTCGCGAACATCACCGCCGCCTGCAACTACGCGGCCGCGCGCTACGGGTCGATCGACAACGTCTTCAGCGCGTACTGACAGCCCCGCGGACCGGCAGGACACCGGCCGCCCGGCACGTTCCCGCACCTGACGGACGGGGGCGTGCCGGGCGGCCGCCGTGTCTCCACGAGGCCCGTGCCGGACGACCGCGTACTGATGTGCCGGTCAGTCGGTCGGAAACAGTCTTTCGAGGACGGCGGCGATCCCGTCGTCCTCGTTCGACAGGGTGATCTCGTCCGCCACCGACTTGAGTTCGGGGTGTGCGTTGGCCATGGCGACCCCGTGCCCGGCCCACTCGAACATCGGGATGTCGTTGGGCATGTCGCCGAACGCCAGGGCCTTCGGTGCGGCGATCCCGAGTCGTTCGGCGGCCAGTGCCAGACCGGTCGCCTTGGTCACCCCGGACGGCTGCAGCTCCACGGTCCCCGGCCCCGACATGGTGACCGTCGCCAGCGAACCCACCACCGCGCGCGCGACGGCCGCCAACTCGTCGTCGGACAGCTCGGCATGGCGCAGCAGCACCTTGCTGATGGGCTCGCACCACAGGTCGTCGCGCCGGCCGACCCGCACGGCGGGCAGGGTCGGGTGCGGCATCAGATAGCCCGGCTCGATGAGCGTGAGCCCGTCGACGCCGTCCTGGTCGACGGCCGCGTAGACCTGTCCCACCTCGGCCTCGATCTTGCCGAGCGCGGTCTCGGCCAGCTCCCGGTCCAGCCGGACCGACCACAGCAGACGGCCGGACCCGGCGTCGTAGACCTGCGCGCCCTGCCCGCACACCGCGAGCCCCGTGCAGCCGAGGTGCTCGAGCAGCGGCCGTACCCGCGGGGCCGGGCGGCCCGTCACCACCAAGTGCCGCGCACCGGCCCGCGCCGCCCGCGCGAGCGCGGCGAGCGACCGGTCGGAGACGGTGTCGTCGCCGCGCAACAGCGTTCCGTCCAGGTCGGTGGCGATCAGTGCGTACGCGGGGGAAGCTGCCATGATCAGAGAATACGGATACCGCGCCCCGCCGACTCATCTTGTCGTCCTGCGCACTTACGTACTGGTCGGCCCCAACTGGTGGCACCCGGCTCCCTGATGGCGGTGTCGATGCGAGGAGACGCGCCGGTGAGGCGCGGACCAGCGCGGACGGCTGCGTCTCGTCGTAGTGGCCGGCCAGCCCTCCGGTCCCTCGGCCGCAGTGCACCCGGCGTCACCGCGGAGGGGCGCCTCGCCCCGGGCGGCGACGGCGGGTGATCGCTCCTCGCTCGTGCCCGCCTCGGGTGGATCCGCCCGCATGGGCGTGCACGCACACGCCGCGTCCGTCACTCCGGCCGGCCGGCAGCCCGGTGATCCCCCCCTGCGGCGCGGTGGGCTCCCCTGGCCTGCACCGCGCCGACAGAAGCCGCCCGGGGGACGCGGCGGCCCGGGCCGGATCGGTCCGTGAGCCTCAGCCGTGGGCCGCCGCCAGGTGTTTCGCCAGGCGCGGGGAGGCGAACCCCGTACCGCACACGAAGCGCATCACCGGGCCGTACGACGACGCCGCCGGCAGGCCGGTGAAGTACAGGCCGGGGACGGAGGAGACGCAGCCGGGGCCGAGCCGGGGCGTGCCGCGGCTCACCGCGAGCCCGGTGCGCAGTTCGTGGCCGAGGAAGTCCATCGCCGCGATGTCGACGCGGTAGCCGGTGGCGGCGATGACGTGGTCGGCGGTGAGCCGCTCGGTGTGCCCGCCATGGGTGCGGACGGTGAGGACGGGGCTGCCGTCCGGCGCCTCGGCGGCCACGACCCGTTCGACGTCCTCCACCTGTACGGCGCTCTGGAAGCGCTCGCGCAGCCACCACGCGCCGAGCGGTCCGAGGATCCGGCGGACCAGGAAGTGGCGGGTGGCCTCGGGCAGGTAGCGGTAGGGGTGCGGGTAGTAGCTCAGCGCCCACAGCGACCAGGCCCGGCCGAACGGGGACTCGGGGCGCAGCTTCGGCTGGTCCCAGGGCGGCGCGCCGAAGGCGACCCGGCCGCGGCCGCGCGCGACGACACGCACGCGTGCCCCCGCCTCGGCGGCGAGCGCCGCCGTCTCCAGCGCGGACTGTCCCGCGCCGATCACGATCAGCTCCTTGCCCTCGAAGCGGCCCAGGTCGTGGTGCTGGGAGCTGTGCGAGAGCGGGCCCGTGGGCGCCGGTCCGTCGGCCGCCGCTCCCGCCAGCTCGGCCGGGAGGTGCGCCAGGCCCGACAGGCCGGTGGCGACGACGACGGCCCGCGCGGTGAACATCTCGCCCGAGTCCAGCTTCAGTTCGAAGCCGCCGCTCTTGTCGCGGTCCACGGAGACGACCCGCACCCGCTCCAGGCCGGGGACCAGCTTCTGCTGGAACCACTCGCCGTAGGCGATGAAGGTCTCCACCGGGATGATGTCCTCGTCGGTCACCAGGCGGCGGATCCCGGCCGCGTCGCAGTAGTCGGCAAGGGTGTGGCCGGACTGCGGGCAGTCGAGGTTCGAGGCGACGGGCGTCGACTTCAGGAGCATGCCCTCGGGCATGTGGTCGCGCCAGCTGACCATGGGGTCGCCGAAGACGCGGACGGGGATGCCGCGGGCCCTCAGATGGGCGGCGGTGGACAGGCCGAACGGCCCGGCCCCGATGACTGCAACCGGTCGAGTCACGAAGTCCCTCCCCAGGACACGGTGCGCCACGCGTGGTGGCCTTGCCTACTTCGTGGAGGTGCCGCTGCCGCGGCGGTTGGTCCGCCACAGCTGATAGAGGTGCTTCGCGCCCGGGCGCACGAAGCGGGCGAGCATCGTGAGGAACGGCAGCGGGTCGTCACCCGCGAGCCAGGCCAGCTCCGTCCCGCTCGCCTTCGCCGGCGCGTGCGGCGTCGTGTAGCCGCTGCGGCGGTAGGCGAGGAGGGCGGGCAGGTCGATGTTCTCCACGATGTAGCGGTGGCCGGCCCGCTGTTCCCCCTCCGGAACGGGGCGGCCGGTCAGGTTCAGGTGCATGGCGCGTACGACGTCCACACCCGACTCGTTCTCGAAGAGCCGGAACTGGGCGCCCATGCGCGGGTTGAAGTCGAGGAGCTTGTACTGTCCGTCGCGCCGGTCGAAGCGCAGGTCGAGGTCGATGATGCCGCTGTAGCCGATCTGCTTGATGAAACGCGCGGCGAGGTCGGTGAGTTCCGGGTTGTCGACGACGTACGCGTTGGCCGTCATGCCGGCGTGCGGCGGCCACGAGCGGACCTTGACACCGGTGAACAGGGCGAGGGGGCTGGAGTCCTGGTCGAAGCAGGCGTGCACGATCCAGTCCTCGGCCTCCTCGCGCGGCAGGTACTCCTGGAGGATCACGCCCGGCCGCGAGCCCCAGTCGCGGGCGAGGGTGAGCAGGCCCTCGCGGGTGGCGATCCTCGTGGTGCCGCCCACCGCGGGCCGCGTGCGCCGGACGAACGCCTCCCGGTTCTTGGCCACCACCGGGAAGCGGGCCGTGTCGGCGAAGGCGACGACGTCCTCGTACGTCTCCGGGAACGCCGACGCCGGGGCCGCGATGCCGTGCTCCACGCACAGTTGGTGCAGGCCCTGCTTGCTGGCGAGCCGGCGCGGCAGCCCGGGCTCGACGCGCGGAAAGAGAAAAGTTCCGGCCAGCTCCTCCTGGTGCTCGGCGATGAGTACGGCGGCCTCCTCGTCGGTCGGGACGAGGACGGTCGGGCGGCCGATACGGCGGCCGACGCGCAGCAGGCCCTCGACCAGGTGGCCGGGGTCCTCCGCCCCGGTCGTCGGCCACACAAAGGCCTTCTTCAGGTAGCGCGAGGAGGCCGCGGGCGTGTACGCGTCCTCGGTGATCGCATACATGGGCACGCCGAGCCGGCCCAAGCTGCGGATCGCGCCGACACCTCCGTGGTGCAGCGGATAGTCACCGAACTTGACGATCAGTCCGGGCACGTCGCGGTCCGCTTCGAACGGCACACTGACGGCGTTTTCGGCCACGGGTCCCCCCACGTGTCCCCCCAAATGGAACGGACCCACCCCGTCCGTGTCCCCCAAAGGACGCTAAGCCGGAATTGCCGCCTCCGACAAGGCTTATCCGGACATTGCGAACTCTTTAGGCAGGGTACGAGCAACCTTTCGAGCGTTCTCCGCCTCACGTGATGGCGGCCCGCGGCGCATGTCACGACGCGCCTCGGTACGCACCGTGACGCGCTTCGGCGCCCGCCGCAGTGCCCCTGGACCCACACCTTTCGGACACCCCCCGAGGGCGCCGCCCGGGGCACTGCCCAAGACATGCATCACAGCCGTAACGTGTGGCGCGATCACATGGAACGCATCGCCATGCATGGCCCGGATGAGAGTGAGGCAGCACCACCATGCCCCCCTTCGACGTCCCCGAGGGCGACCCCTTCGGCCCGCACAACCTTCCCTATGGCGTGTTCTCGCCCTCCGGCGGCACGGAGCGGAGGGTCGGCGTCCGGCTCGGGGACCACGTCCTCGACGCAGGCGCAGCGGCCGCCGCCCTCCGCTCGTCCCACCACGCGCTGCTCGCGCGCCCCACCCTCAACGCGCTGCTGGCCGCCGGCCGCCCGACCTGGTCGGAGGTACGGCGCGCCGTCACGGCCTGGGTCACGGACCCCGCCCACCGCGAGACCGTCGAGCCGCTGTTCCACCCCCTGTCCGAGGTGACCCTGCACCTGCCCTTCGAGGTGGCGGACTACGTCGACTTCTACGCCTCGGAGAACCACGCCCGCAACGTCGGCCAGATCTTCCGCCCGGACGCCGCGGACTCCCTCACCCCCAACTGGAAGCATCTGCCGATCGGTTACCACGGCCGCTCCGGCACGGTCGTCGCCTCCGGCACGGACGTCGTACGGCCTTCGGGGCAGCGCAAGGCCCCGGCCGACCCGGCACCCGTCTTCGGCCCATCGATCCGGCTGGACATCGAGGCGGAGGTCGGCTTCGTCGTGGGCGTGCCGTCCAGGCTGGGCAGTCCGGTGGCGCTGGCCGACTTCCGTGACCACGTCTTCGGACTGTGCCTCCTGAACGACTGGTCCGCGCGGGACATCCAGGCCTGGGAGTACGTCCCCCTCGGCCCCTTCCTCGGCAAGTCCTTCGCGACCTCGGTGTCGGCGTGGATCACCCCGCTGGAGGCACTGGAGCACGCGCGCGTGGCGCCTCCGCAGCGCACGCACCCGCTGCTGCCGTACCTGGACGACGCGGCACCGGGGATCGAGCCCGGCGGTTACGACCTGCGCATCTCTGTCGCGATCAACGGCCACGTGGTCTCCGAGCCGCCGTTCTCGACCATGTACTGGACCGCCGCCCAGCAACTCGCCCACATGACGGTGAACGGCGCCTCGCTGCGCACGGGCGACCTGTACGGCTCGGGCACGGTGAGCGGCCCCGACGAGCGTCAGCGCGGCTCGCTGCTGGAGCTGACCTGGAACGGCCGTGACGCCCTCGAACTCCCGGACGGCAAGCGGACCTTCCTGGAGGACGGCGACGTGGTGACCCTGTCGGCATGGGCCCCGGGGCCGGACGGACGCCGTATCGGCCTGGGAGAGGTCAGCGGGCGGGTCGTGCCGGAGTGAGGGTGCCGGAGCGAGAGTGCCCGAACGAGGGGCGCCGGAGTGAGCGGCGTCTTGTAGCAAGAAGTTGACACAAGTCTACCGGGTCGAGCATCTTGTACTCACCGCTTGATACAAGCGGTGAGTACAAGTCGTGCTTCCACGGGGGACTTCCATGACCGATCTCGACATGACCGTCCCAGCGACCGCCTCCCGGGCCCCGGCCGACCGCTACGCCCGCTGGACCGGCGTGGCCACGGGCGCCCTTGCGGCCTGCTGGCTGTCCACGCTCGGCCACGGCGACGGCGTGCTGTACGCCATCCCGGCGTTCGGCCTGTGCGCGGTCGCCGGCGTCCTGACGGGGGACACACTGACCGCACCGGCCCGGGGAGCCGTCCGCACCGCCGCACTGGCCCCGCGCCGGGTCCGCGACTACGTACCGCCCCGGACGACCTTGCTGCTGATCGTCCTCGCGGTCGCCCTGGTGGCGCTCCTGGCCGCGGCAGGCTCGGTGGCCTCACCGGACGACCTGGGACGGGCGGGCCGTGAACTCACCCTGACCTGCCGGGGCATGACCGAGGGGCACGGCCCCTGGCCTGGGTTCTCCTACGGCCTGCCCATGCTGGCCTCCCTCGCCGTCGCCACGGGCGGCTGCGGCTGGTCCCTGCGGCGGATCGCCACCCGGCCCGGCGACGAACAGTCCCGCCGCGACCGCTCACTGGCGATCGTGGCCGCGTGGGGGGTCGTCGTCTCCACATCCCTGCTGGGCGCGGCCACGACCGCCTCTGGCGCCCTGACAGACATGACATGCGACGGCACGGCGGGCACCATGGCCAACGCGCTTCTGCTGCCGCTCGCGCTGGTGTCCCTGGTGACCGCGCCGTGGATGCTGTTCACCATCTGCTCGCCCCGGGCGGCACGGCGCCGCCGGACGGACCGAGGGGCGCGCCGGTGAGCGGCGACACCGTACGGGTCGACACGGCCAGCCCCGTCCCGCCCTACGAGCAGATCCGCGCCCAGCTCGCCGCCCTGATCAACAGCGGCCGGCTGGCCGAGGGCGAGCGTCTGCCGACGGTCCGGCAGCTGGCCGCGGACCTCGGCCTGGCGGCGGGCACCGTGGCCCGCGCCTACCGCGAACTGGAGGCGGCCTCCCTCATCCGGACCCGGCGCGGCGCGGGGACGCGGGTGGCTCCGCCGCCACCGGGCGCCCACCGCCGCCACACGGCGGAACTCACCGACGGGACCAGGGACTACGTGGCCTGGGCACTCGCTCTGGGATTCACGGAGGACGACGTCCTGGAGGCGGTGCGGCAGGCCTTGCAGGGACGCAAGACGTAAGGCCTTCGCGTTCCTGCGAGCCGGGCGAGCACCCGCGCGGAAGGAGAGGCGGTCGAACTCGGGACCGATCACCGCCGAGACCTGACTCGCGCCGCCCCTCACCGTCATACTGGGCGGACACGCACCACACGACGCGCCCTCGGCGCGCCGCCGCACCACCGACACCGCGCAACTCTCCGACCAGGAACCGGAGCCCCGGCATGACCGTCTGCCTGCTCCTGCTGAGCGTCGTCGCCCTGACCGCCGCCCTGCCGGCGCCACGCGCGCTGACCCGTGCGGCCTGGACCGAGCGGGAACCGGTGGTCGCGCTGTGGGTGTGGCAGTGCCTGGTCGCCACCGTCCTGCTGTGCTGCCTGGCGGCACTGGTCCTGGGCACGGCGGCCGTCTTCCACACCGTCCGCGACCGCGTCTTCGCCCCCGCACCGCCCTCCGTCACCGCCGCCTACGACCTCTCCTCCGCGCCGGTCTGGGCCGCCGCCCTCACCGTGCTGCTGGCCTGCGGAGCCGCCTGGACGACGGCGATGCTGGCCCGGGAACTCGTCGAGGCCCGCCGCAGCCGCGGCCAGGCCCGCGCACAGCTGCGGGAACGCGCCCCCGACCTGCCGGCCGGCCTGCCCGCGGCGCGCGGCCCGATGCTGGTGCTGGAGGACGAATACCCGGACGCCTGGTGGATGCCGGGACACCCGCCGCAGCTGGTCGTCACGACGGGGGCGCTGCAGCGTCTCACCGACCACCAGCTGGACGCCGTCCTCACCCACGAACGCGGGCACGCGCGCGCCCACCACGACTGGCTGCTGCACCTGTCCACCGCGCTCGCCACGGGCTTCCCTCGCGTGCCGCTCTTCGCGCACTTCTGCGACCAGACACACCGCCTGGTCGAGCTGGCCGCCGACGACACGGCGTCCCGGCGCTGCGGGCACCTCACCACAGCCCTCGCGCTGATCGAGCTGAACCAGCACCGGGGCGTCCTGTCCTGCGACTCCAGCCGGCGCCTCCTCGGCGAGCGCGTGGACCGCCTGCTGGAACCGCCACCGAGGCTGCTGCGCCGGCACCGGGCCCTGACGACGACGGTGGCCGCCCTGGTGCCGCTGCTGCCGCTCCTGATCACGTTCGCGCCTGGCCTGACAGCACTGTCCTGACCTGCCCACCGGGTGGCAGATCTTCCCGCCCGAAGCAGGAAAACCGCAGCTCAGCGCCGTATCCAACACACCCTCACCTGGCGCAACACTTCGGCAACACCGCATTCCCTACCCCATCGGTATGGTTTCAGCCATGCCACCCACCGACCGCCCCCGAGACCATGCCGGTCAGGGCGCCGCGACCACCGTCGCCGCCCACCGCGCGCGTCGACGGCTGCGTGCGGACCGGGCCCGGCAGCTCGCCGACCTGCTGCGCCACCAGATCCTCACCGGCGCCTTCCAGAACGGCCCCCTCCCCCACGAGTCGACCCTCGCCACCGACTACCGCGCCTCCCGGAACACCGTCCGCCAGGCCCTGGACCTCCTCCGGGCCGAAGGCCTGGTGGACCGGCTGCCCGGAGTCGGCACCGTCGTCGTCGCCCAGAAGTACCCGCACGGGCTCGACCGCCTGATGGGCCTCGCGGAAACCCTCCGCGAACACGGCCGCGTCACCAACGAGGTCCGCACCATGGGCCCCGCCCCCGCACCCGCCCCGGTGGCCGACCGCCTCCGCCTCCCCGCCGGCGCCGACGTCCTCTACATCGAACGCCTGCGCCGCCTGAACGGCCTCCCGCTCTCCCTCGACCTCACCTACATCCCGCTCGACATCGGCACCGCCCTGCTCGGCGCCGACCTGGAGAACACCGATGTCTTCCGCCTCCTGGAAGCCATCACCGGCCAGCGCCTCGGCCACGCCGAGATCACCCTGGAGGCGGTGAACGCGGACACCCACTCCGCCGCCGTGCTCCAGGCTCCGCGCGGCGCAGCCGTACTGATGCTGGAACGCCTCACGCACCTCGCCGACGGCCGCCCCGTCGACCTGGAGTTCATCCGCTTCCGCGGCGACCGGATCACCATGAGCGGCCTGCTCCACCGGTCGTAACACGCCCCCTGCCTGCACGTTTCCTGGAGACAGCCATGCCCTTGGCGCCCCAGCGGGCCGACGTGCCCGTGACCATCGACGAGTCGAAGTGCATCGACGGCTGCACCCTCTGCGTGGACATGTGCCCGCTCGACTCCCTGGCCATCGACGAGACCAACGGCAAGGCGTACATGCACGTCGACGAGTGCTGGTACTGCGGCCCGTGCGCGGCCCGCTGTCCCACCGGAGCCGTCACGGTCAACATGCCCTACCTGCTGCGGTGAGAGGTACAACCACCATGAAACGTACGGCAGTCGCCGTATCCGCCGTCGTGCTCCTCCTTCCCCTGTCCGCCTGCGGCGGCAGCGCCGAAGCGGGCAGCGGCTCCACGGTCACCGTGACCGTCGGCTACCAGTCCAAGACCATCAACACCGTCACCGCCGGCACACTGCTGCGCTCCCTCGGCTACTTCGAGAAGCAGCTCAACGCCCTGCACGACGGCCACACCTACAAAGTCGACTGGCAGGACTACGCCACCGGCGCCCCGATCACCGCCCAGATGACCGCCGGCAAGATCGACATCGGCTCGATGGGCGACTTCCCGCTGCTGCTCAACGCGGCCCGCGGCAAACAGCTCGGCCGCCCCACCCACCTGGTCTCGGTGACCGGCTACAACCTGCGCGGCGGCCTGAACACCGTCGTCACCGCACCCGGTTCCAAGCTCACCTCTCTGAAGGACCTGCAGGGCAAGAAGGTCTCCACGAGCATCGGTTCCGCCGCGGACGGCACCCTCGTACGGGCTCTGCAACGCGCCGGCATCGACCCCGACAAGGGCATCTCCAAACTCAACCAGCAGCCCGCCGTGGGCGCCTCGGCGCTCTCCTCCGGCAGCGTGGACGCTCTGTCGCAGTTCGTCGCCTGGCCGGGACTGCTGACCTACCAGGGCAAGGCCAAGGCCCTGTACGACGGCGCCCAGCTGAACCTGCCCACGTTCCACGGCGTGACCGCCCGCGAGGACTTCACCAAGCAGCGTCCGGCCGTCCTCGAGGCCTTCCTCAAGGCCCAGGCGGAGGCGACGGACTACCTCAACGCCCACCCTGTCACCGCATCCGAGAAGGTCGCCGAGGCCACGGGCCTGCCCGCCGAGGTGGTCTACCTCTACAACGGCGCCCACGGCATCGCCACCTTCGACCCTGCGGTCAAGCCGCAGCTCGTCTCCGCGCTCGAGCAGGACGTGTCAGTGCTGAAGGCCGCCAAGCTGACCGGCGACATCGACGTGAACTCCTTCGTCGACGACCAGTACGTCAAGAAGGCCCTTGCCGCCTCCTACGCCAGGCGCCTCACCGCCGCACCCGCGCCGGCCGCGAGCGAGGTGTGGCCCAAGGGCAGCGAGAAGACCGTCTCCTTCAAGTCCGCGAAGGAACTGCTGGCCTACGTGGCCGGGCACAAGGACGGCGTCCGCGCCGCCTATGTGCCCGACGCCACCACCGGCACCCTCTGGTTCGCCGACAAGGCGGTGTGGGTGACGAACGGCGACCAACTGCTGCCGTTCGTCACCCCCGCGACCGCACAGGCCTACGTCACCGCCCACGGCGGCACCCGTACGGTGTCGTACAGCGAAGCGCTGGAGCGGGCCTCATGACCCGGCGGCCCCTGGCCCGGTATGCGCTGCGGACGGCCTCGCTGGCCGTGTTCCTCGGCCTGTGGCAGGTGCTGACCAGCCTGGACGTGGACCTGTGGCTGCGGTTCTCGCAGTTCCCGACCGTCACGGACGTGGCCCGCGCCTTCGCCGACCGGCTCTCCGGCGGCGACTACTGGACCGACCTCACCGACAGCCTCACCCGCATCCTCACCGGCTTCGCCCTGGCAGCCGTCCTGGGCGTGGCGACGGGCGTGCTCGTGGCCCGCTCGCGCCTCGCCGAGGATCTGCTCGGCCCGGTGCTGGAGGTGATCCGCCCGATCCCTGCGATCGCCCTCGTCCCCGTCGCGATCCTGCTCTTTCCCTCCAATGAACAGGGCATCGTCTTCATCACCTGCACCGCCGCCTTCTTCCCGGTGCTGGTCTCCACCCGGCACGCGGTCCGCGCGCTGACGCCCGTCTGGGAGGAAGCGGTGCGCACCATGGGCGGCGGCCGGCTGCGGATCCTCGGCTCGGTGGTGCTGCCGGGCGCACTGCCCGGCATCTTCGGCGGCCTGTCGGTCGGCATCGGCGTGTCGTGGATCTGCGTGATCTCCGCCGAGATGATCTCCGGGCAGTACGGCGTCGGCTACCGCACCTGGCAGGACTACACGGTGGTGAACTACCCGGGCGTCTTCGTCGGCATGGTCACCATCGGCATCCTCGGCTGGGTCACCTCCACGGCCGTGGAACTTCTCGGCCGGCGCCTGACGCGCTGGCTCCCCCGCACCTCGTACGTGCCCGGTGGCCGCACCCGTGCGCCCCGTCCCGCTCCCGCCCCCGTGCGAGCCGACGGCGATCCCGAGCAGCAGACCCAGCCCGAGAAGCAGCGCCAGAAGGACACCGAGGAGGCCCGTGATGAGCACCTCGTCTGAGACCGTCGCCGCGCCCGTCGCGTCGGCGTCGGCTGCCGCCCGGGGCACCCGGCTCACCTTCCGTTCCACCGTGCTCGGCCGCCCTGACGCGCCGGTGCTGTACGACGTGGACCTCGACGTCTCCCCCGGCGAGATCCTCACCGTCGTCGGCCCCTCCGGCTGCGGCAAGTCCACCCTGCTGCGCACGCTCGCCGGGCTGCTGCCTCCACTGGGCGGCACGGCCGAGGTGGACGGCGCCCCGCTGACGGGGCCGTCGGCCGACCGTGCGCTGGTCTTCCAGGAGGACGCGCTGCTGCCCTGGCGTACCTTGCGCGGGAACGTCGAACTGCCGCTCGCCATCAGCGGCGTACCGCGCTCCGAGCGCCGTTCCCGGGCCGAGTCCTGGCTCACCCGGGTCGGGCTCAGCGCGCAGGCCGGGCAGTTGCCGCACCGGGTCTCCGGCGGGCAGCGCCAGCGCGCCCAGTTGGCACGCGCCCTAGCCGACAGTCCGCGCGCCGTCCTCATGGACGAGCCCTTCGGCGCCCTCGACGCCCAGACCCGCTCCGGCATGCAGGACCTGCTGGTGGAGGTGCTGCGCGGCACGGGCGCGACCGTCGTCTTCGTCACGCACGACGTCGACGAGGCCCTCTTCCTCGGCGATCGCGTGGCCCTGCTCGGCTCCGGCCGGGTGGTCGCCGTACGCGATGTGCCCGGGCCCCGTGACCGTGGGGCCGTGGACGACCCGGCCCGTGTGGCCCTGCGCCGCGACATCCTCACCTCGCTCGGCTCCTGAAAGGCACCCCGGTGACCACCCCCGCGTCCACTTCCCTGGAGATTCCCGCCGTCGCCGACGCCGAGGAGCTGACCTGCGACGTCCTCGTGATCGGCGGCGGCACCGCCGGCACCATGGCCGCCCTGACCGCCGCCGAGCGCGGCGCCGACGTGCTGCTGCTGGAGAAGGCCCACGTCCGCCACTCCGGCGCGCTCGCCATGGGCATGGACGGCGTCAACAACGCGGTCATCCCCGGCCGCGCCGAACCCGACGACTACGTCGCCGAGATCACCCGCGCCAACGACGGCATCGTCGACCAGTCCACCGTCCGCCAGACCGCGACCCGCGGGTTCGCGATGGTCCAGCGGCTGGAGTCGTACGGGGTCAAGTTCGAGAAGGACGAGCACGGTGAGTACGCGGTGCGCCAGGTGCACCGCTCCGGCTCGTACGTACTGCCGATGCCAGAGGGCAAGGACGTCAAAAAGGTCCTGTACCGGCAGCTGCGGCGGCGCGAGATGCGGGAGCGGATCCGGATCGAGAACCGGGTGATGCCGGTCCGGGTCCTGACCGCCGAGGGACAAGCCGTGGGCGCCGTCGGCTTCAACACCCGCACCGGCGCCTTCGTCACCGTCCGCGCGGGCGCGGTCGTCCTCGCCACGGGCGCCTGCGGCCGGCTCGGCCTGCCCGCCTCCGGCTACCTGTACGGCACCTACGAGAACCCCACCAACGCCGGCGACGGGTACGCCATGGCCTACCACGCGGGTGCCGAGCTGACCGGTATCGAGTGCTTCCAGATCAACCCGCTCATCAAGGACTACAACGGCCCGGCCTGTGCCTACGTCGCCAACCCCTTCGGCGGCTACCAGGTCAACCGGCACGGCGAGCGCTTCGTCGACTCCGACTACTGGTCGGGGCAGATGATGGCCGAGTTCGCCGCCGAGGTCGCCAGCGACCGCGGCCCGGTCTACCTCAAGCTCAGCCATCTCCCCGAGGAGTCCGTCTCCGCCCTGGAGTCGATCCTGCACTCCACGGAACGGCCCACCCGGGGCACCTTCCACGCCGGGCGCGGGCACGACTACCGCACCCATGACGTCGAGATGCACATCTCCGAGATCGGCCTGTGCGGTGGCCACTCCGCCTCCGGCGTCCGCGTCGACGACCACGCCCGTACGACCGTTCCCCGCCTTTACGCCGCCGGCGATCTCGCCTGCGTCCCGCACAACTACATGATCGGCGCGTTTGTCTTCGGTGACCTCGCCGGTGCGGACGCCGCCCAGTACACGGCCTACGAGGGTGAGCTTCCCGCGGACCAGGTGCGGGAAGCGCACGAGCTGATCTACCGCCCGCTGCGCAACGCGGACGGCCCGCCGCAGCCCCAGGTCGAGTACAAGCTGCGCCGTTTCGTGAACGATTACGTGGCACCGCCGAAGTCCGGTGCGCGGCTCTCCCTCGCCCTCGAGGCCTTCGAGCGGATGCGCGCCGACATCGCCGCCATGGGCGCCCGCACCGCGCACGAGCTGATGCGCTGCGCGGAGGTCACCTTCATCCGTGACTGCGCCGAGATGGCCGCCCGCGCCTCTCTCGCCCGCACCGAGTCGCGCTGGGGCCTCTACCACGACCGTCTCGATCACCCCGGCCGCGACGACGTCTCCTGGTTCCACCATCTCGATCTGCACAAGTCCCCCTCTGGTGCGATGGAGTTCACGGCCCGTCCCGTGGCTCCCTATCTGGTCCCGGTCGAGGAGTTCACGCCGGTCGGCGGTGCCTCCCGGCGGTTGGGCGAGGTTCATGCCGAGCATGTGGCCACGGCCGGGCCGCGCGAGGTGGCGCCGGTCGCCGCGGGACCCACGTCCGCGCGTGCCACCGCTTGCGCCGACCGGTCCGGCGCGCCGGGCACCGCCTCGCCCCGGCTGCTGCAGTTGCTGGAGCTGGCCGAGGCCGAGCCCGAACTCGGCCTGGTCGAGCCGTACCTGGCCGACGCGGATCCTGCCGTTCGCCGTACGGCCGTCTCGGTCCTCACCGAGACCGCGCCACCCGGCACCGGGCAGGCCCTGGCCGGTGCACTCGCCGACGTTGACGCCGAGGTCCGCGCGACCGCCGCGGCCTCACTGCGCGAACTGGTCGAGACCCTGCCGCCCGAACCGGCTCTGGGGACCGCCCTCACCGACGCCGTCACCGCAGCCGATCCGGTGGTCCGCGCCGCCGCCCTCGATGTGCTGCGTGCTCTGCGGCTCGGCGACGCCAGGGTGTTCGCGGCGGCGCTGGACGATCCCGTCATCGCTGTGCGCACCGAGGCCGTGCGCGCGCTCGTCTCCGTCGACGCGGTCCGGCCGCTGGCGGGTGCCGCGGACGATCCCTCCCGGGAGGTCCGGGTCACCGTGGCCAAGGCCCTGGCCGCCGTCGGCCTGGCGACGCTCACCGCGGCCGACCGCGAGGTGCTCACCACCACCCTGGAGCGGCTCACCGAGGACACCGATCCTTTGGTGAGCGGTGCCGCGTTCGCCGCACTGGCCGGCACCGGCTGCCCGGCCCCGCTCGCCACCCGAGCCGTGGCCGCGCTGTCCGATCCGGCCTGGCAGGTCCGCTCCGGCGCCGCCACCGCGCTGTCGGCCGCGTCCGCCGGCGCCGCCGTCCCCGCCCTGGCCAAGGCGCTGGCCGATCCGAACGCCGACGTGCGCAAGGCAGCGGTGCTGGCCCTGACCCGGCACCGGTCCACGGCAGAGGCACGCGCGGCCCTCGCCACGGCCACCGGCGACTCGGACGCGGACGTCAGGGCCTACGCGGCGCGGGGGCTGTGACCCCGCACCCAGCGGCTCCTGTATCCAGCGCCGGCCCGCGACGGGCTATATCCAGTCGTCGGGCTCCGGCTCCCCGTCCGGCTCCGGCCAGTCGGCTCCCGGTGCGTCGTCGGCGGCCGGGGCCGCCTCGTCCAGGGAGGCCAGCGCGGCCAGCACGCCCTCTCCGTACGTCGCCAGTTTCTTCTCACCGACGCCGCTCACCGTGCCCAGCTCGCGCACCGAACCCGGCCGCCGGCTGACGATCTCCCGCAAGGTGGCGTCGTGGAAGATGACGTACGCCGGTACGCCCTGCTCGCGGGCTTGTTCGGCGCGCCAGGCGCGCAGGGCCTCGAAGGCGGGCAGCAGCTCGTCGGGCAGTTCCGCCGCGGCGGTCCTGGCCTTGCGGTCGCCGCCGGACGCGCCCGCCGACCTCGACCGGGAGGCGGCCGGCTTCTTCGGCTCCTTGCGCAGCGGCACCTCCCGCTCGCTGCGCAGCACCGAGCCGCTCGCCTCGGTGAGCGCCAGAGTGCCGTACTCGCCCTCGACCGCGAGCAGTCCCTGAGCCAGCAGCTGCCGGATGGCGCCACGCCACTCGGCCTCGGAGAGGTCTTGTCCGATGCCGAAGACGGACAGCTGGTCGTGGTCGAACTGGATGACCTTGCCGGTGCGCTTGCCGAGCAGGATGTCGACGATCTGCAGGGCGCCGAACTTCTGCCCGCGCTCCCGCTGCAGCCGCACCACCGTCGACAGCACCTTCTGCGCGGCGATGGTGCCGTCCCAGGTCTCCGGCGGGGTGAGGCAGGTGTCGCAGTTGCCGCAGCCCGCGGCGTCGGCTTCCTGGCCGAAGTAGGCAAGCAGCTGGCCACGGCGGCAGCGGGCCGTCTCGCACAGCGCGAGCATGGCGTCGAGGTGGGCGGCGGCCCGGCGGCGGAACGCCTCGTCGCCCTCGCCGGACTGGATCAGTTTGCGCTGCTGGATGACGTCGTTCAGGCCGTACGCCATCCAGGCCGTGGACGGCAGTCCGTCGCGGCCCGCGCGGCCGGTCTCCTGGTAGTAGCCCTCGATCGACTTGGGCAGGTCCAGGTGGGCGACGAATCGTACGTCCGGCTTGTCGATGCCCATGCCGAAGGCGATCGTCGCGACCACGACCAGGCCGTCCTCGCGCAGGAAGCGGGACTGGTGGGCGGCGCGCACACCCGCGTCCAGGCCCGCGTGATACGGCACGGCGTCGATGCCGTTGGCGGTCAGGAACTCCGCCGTCCGCTCCACCGAGTTGCGTGACAGGCAGTACACGATGCCGGCGTCACCCGCGTGCTCCTGCCGGAGGAAGGCGAGCAGCTGCTTCCTGGGGTCGGCCTTGGGCACGATCCGGTACTGGATGTTAGGGCGGTCGAAGCTGGCGACGAAGTGGCGGGCCGTCGGCAGGTTCAGCCGCTGGGTGATCTCCTGGTGGGTGGCCCGGGTGGCCGTGGCGGTGAGGGCGATCCGCGGGACGTCCGGCCAGCGCTCGCCGAGGAGGGACAGGGTGAGGTAGTCGGGGCGGAAGTCGTGGCCCCACTGGGAGACACAGTGCGCCTCGTCGATCGCGAAGACGGAGATCTTGCCGCGGGAGAGGAGGTCGAGCGTGGCGTCCAGACGCAGCCGCTCGGGCGCCAGATACAGCAGGTCCAGTTCGCCGGCCAGGAACTCGGCCTCGACCATGCGGCGCTCGTCGAAGTCCTGCGTGGAGTTGACGAAGCCGGCCCGCACGCCGAGGGCGCGCAGGGCGTCCACCTGGTCCTGCATGAGCGCGATCAGCGGGGAGACCACGATGCCCGTACCGGGTCTGACCATGGCCGGGATCTGGTAGCACAGCGACTTGCCGCCGCCGGTGGGCATGAGGACGACGGCGTCGCCGCCCGCCACCACATGCTCGATGATCGCTTTCTGCTCGCCCCGGAAGGCCTCGTATCCGAAGACCCGGTGCAGCGTGGCCAGCGCCTCGCTGTCGGCCGCGCCCGGTCCCTCGGTCACCTGTGGCATCTCGCTGATCCCGCCCGTCACGCCCATTGTCCTGTCCCCCGCCGGTCCCCCGTGTGTCGTCTGTCGACCGCTGCATCCACGATAGGGGTCCGGACCGACAGCGGCGGACTTATCCACAGGCCGGGGGACGCCCGTGCGAGCCCGGCGCGTTCTCGGACGGACCAGGAGGCGTCATCCCGTCGGGCTTCCTGAATGGCCCGGCGATCATCCCGGGGGCATGCTGCTCGGGAAGTGCCCCTATCCCGGAGCACCGGCCTGACGGCATGCGACGGCCCCGGCTCCCTGGGGAGCCGGGGCCGTCGTGGGACTCAGCGCACGAACACTCCCGCCTGGCTCGCCAGGTCGAGGAAGTACTGCGGGGCCACGCCGAGCACCAGCGTGACCGCGACGCCCGCGGCGATCGCCACCATGGTCAGCGGGGACGGTACGGCCACGGTGGGGCCCTCCGGCTTCGGCTCGCTGAAGAACATCAGCACGATCACGCGGATGTAGAAGAACGCGGCGATCGCCGAGGAGATCACACCGATCACCACCAGCGGGGCCGCGCCGCCGGCCGCCGCCGCCTTGAACACGGCGAACTTCCCCGCGAAGCCGGAGGTCAGCGGGATACCGGCGAAGGCCAGCAGGAACACCGCGAAGACGGCCGCCACCAGCGGTGACCTGCGGCCGAGACCCGCCCACTTGGACAGGTGGGTCGCCTCGCCACCCGCGTCGCGCACCAGCGTGACCACCGCGAAGGCGCCGATCGTCACGAAGGAGTAGCCGGCCAGGTAGAAGAGGACCGACGAGACGCCGTCCTTCGAGGTGGCGATGACACCCGCGAGGATGAAGCCGGCGTGCGCGATGGACGAGTACGCCAGGAGCCGCTTGATGTCGGTCTGTGTGATCGCGACGATCGCGCCGCCGAGCATGGTGATGATCGCGACGGCCCACATGACCGGACGCCAGTCCCAGCGCATTCCGGGCAGAACGACGTACAGCAGGCGCAGCAGCGCGCCGAACGCGGCCACCTTCGTCGCCGCCGCCATGAAGCCGGTCACCGGCGTCGGCGCGCCCTGGTAGACGTCCGGCGTCCACATGTGGAACGGCACCGCGCCCACCTTGAACAGCAGGCCCATCACGATCAGCGCGCTGCCGAGCAGCAGCAGCGCGTCGTTGCCCATGGTGTTGGCGAGTGCCGGGTCGACGTTGGTGACCGTGCCGTCGACGACCTGGGCGATGCGCGCGTACGACACCGAGCCGGCGTAGCCGTACAGCAGGGCGATGCCGAACAGCGTGAACGCCGAGGCGAACGCGCCGAGCAGGAAGTACTTGACCGCGGCTTCCTGCGACATCAGCCGCTTGCGGCGGGCCAGCGCGCACAGCAGGTACAGCGGCAGGGAGAAGACCTCCAGGGCCACGAACAGGGTCAGCAGGTCGTTGGCCGAGGGGAACACCAGCATGCCGGCGATCGCGAAGAGCAGCAGCGGGAAAACCTCGGTGGTGGTGAAACCGGCCTTCACCGCGGCCTTCTCGCTGTCGCTGCCGGGTACGGAGGCGGCCTGTGCGGCGAAGGAGTCGACGCGGTTGCCGTGCGCCGCCGGGTCCAGGCGCCGCTCGGCGAAGGTGAACAGGCCGACCAGGCCTGCCAGCAGGATCGTGCCCTGCAGGAACAGGGACGGGCCGTCGACCGCGATCGCTCCCATGGCCGCGATGTGCGCCTTGGTGGTGCCGTAGCCGTCGGCCGCGAGTCCGACCACCGCGGCGAACGCGGCGCACAGGGCGACGACGGACACGAACACCTGCGCGTAGTAGCGGGCCTTGCGCGGGAGGAAGGCCTCGATGAGCACCCCGACCAGCGCCGCGCCGACGACGATCAGCGTCGGCGACAATTGTCCGTATTCGATCTTCGGCGCGTCGATCTTCGAGATCGGATCGGCCGCGGTTGTCCACAGGCTGTGGACGGCTGCTGCGCTCACTTGGCCGCCTCCACCTCGGGCTTGGGGTCCTTCTTGTGTACGTCGGACATGGTCTGCTTGACCGCCGGGTTGACGATGTCCGTGACGGGCTTCGGATAGACGCCCAGGAAGATCAACAGCACGATCAGCGGGGCGACCACCACCAGTTCACGCGCGCGTAGGTCGGGCATGGCCGACACCTCCGGCTTCACCGGGCCCGTCATCGTCCGCTGGTACAGGACGAGGGTGTAGAGCGCGGCGAGGACGATGCCGAAGGTGGCGATGATGCCGATCACCGGGTAACGCGTGAACGTGCCGACCAGGACCAGGAACTCGCTCACGAACGGGGCGAGTCCGGGCAGGGAGAGGGTGGCGAGACCGCCGATCAGGAAGGTGCCGGCGAGCACCGGGGCGACCTTCTGGACGCCCCCGTAGTCCGCGATGAGCCGCGACCCGCGCCGGGAGATCAGGAAGCCCGCGACCAGCATCAGCGCAGCCGTGGAAATACCGTGGTTGACCATGTAGAGCGTGGCGCCGGACTGGCCCTGGCTGGTCATCGCGAAGATGCCCATGATGATGAAGCCGAAGTGCGAGATCGACGCGTAGGCCACCAGGCGCTTGATGTCCCGCTGGCCGACGGCGAGCAGCGCGCCGTAGACGATGCTGATGAGCGCCAGTACGAGGATGACGGGCGTCGCCCACTTGCTGGCCTGCGGGAACAGCTGGAGGCAGAAGCGGAGCATCGCGAAGGTGCCGACCTTGTCGACGACCGCGGTGATGAGGACGGCGACCGGGGCGGTGGACTCCTGCATGGCGTTGGGCAGCCAGGTGTGCAGCGGCCACAGCGGCGCCTTCACCGCGAAGGCGAAGAAGAAGCCCAGGAACAGCCAGCGTTCCGTGCTCGTCGCCATGTGCAGCGAACCACTGGCACGGGCCTGCGCGATCTCCTGAAGGCTGAAGTTCCCGGCCACCACGTAGAGGCCGATCACCGCGGCCAGCATGATCAGGCCGCCGACCAGGTTGTACAGCAGGAACTTCACCGCCGCGTACGACCGCTGCCTCGAGGCCGCTTCCTCGCCCTGCGCGTGGGCGCGGTCACCGAAGCCGCCGATGAGGAAGTACATCGGGATGAGCATGGCCTCGAAGAAGATGTAGAAGAGGAAGACGTCGGTGGCCTCGAAGGAGATCACCACCATCGCCTCGACGGCCAGGATCAGCGCGAAGAAGCCCTGCGTGGGACGCCAGCGGCTGCTGCCCGTCTCCAGCGGGTCGGCGTCGTTCCAGCCGGCGAGGACGATGAACGGGATCAGCAGGGCGGTCAGCGCGATCAGCGCCACCGCGATGCCGTCCACGCCCAGTTCGTACCGCACCCCGAAGTCCTGGATCCAGGCGTGGGATTCGGTGAGCTGGTAGCGGGCGCCGTCCGGATCGAAGCGGACCAGGACGGTGACCGCCAGGGCGAGGGTGGCGAGCGAGACGAGCAGCGCCAGCCACTTGGCGGCGGTGCGCCACGCGGCCGGTACGGCGGCCGTGGCGACGGCCCCGACGGCTGGGAGCGCCGCCGTCGCTGTCAGCAGAGGAAAGGACATCGGTATCAGACCGCCCTCATCAGCAGGGTCGCGGCGACCAGGAGTGCCGCGCCGCCGAACATCGAGACCGCGTAGGACCGGGCGAAGCCGTTCTGGACCCGGCGAAGCCGGCTGGACAGGCCGCCGAAGCCGGCCGCCGTGCCGTTGACGACGCCGTCGACCAGGGTGTGGTCGACGTACACCAAGGAGCGCGTCAGGTGTTCGCCGCCGCGTACCAGGACGACGTGGTTGAAGTCGTCCTGGAGCAGGTCGCGGCGTGCCGCGCGGGTGAGCAGCGAGCCGCGTGGGGCGACGGCCGGGACGGGCTTGCGGCCGTACTGGGCCCAGGCGATGCCGACGCCGATGACCAGGCACACCATGGTCGCCCCGGTGACCGTCCAGGCGCCGACCGGGGAGTGCCCCTCGCTGTAGCCGGTGACCGGCTCCAGCCAGTGCAGGAAGCGGTCGCCGATGCTGAAGAAGCCACCGCCGAGGACCGAGCCGACGGCCAGCACGATCATCGGGATCGTCATGACCTTCGGGGACTCGTGCGGGTGCGGCTCGGCGTGCTCGCCCTGGTGCTCCGCGGCGGGCTCCGCGCTCGGGGCCTCCGGGGAGCGAGTGGGCTGGTTCTTCCAGCGCTCCTCCCCGAAGAAGGTCATCAGCATCACGCGCGTCATGTAGAACGCGGTGATGGCCGCGCCCAGCAGGGCCACGCCGCCGAGGATCCAGCCGTCGGTGCCGCCCTTGGCGAAGGCCGCCTCGATGATCTTGTCCTTGGAGAAGAAGCCGGACAGGCCCGGGAAGCCGATGATGGCGAGGTAGCCGAGGCCGAAGGTGACGAAGGTGACCGGCATGTACGTGCGCAGGCCGCCGTACTTGCGCATGTCGACCTCGTCGTTCATGCCGTGCATGACGGAGCCGGCGCCGAGGAACAGGCCGGCCTTGAAGAAGCCGTGCGTGACCAGGTGCATGATCGCGAAGACGTAGCCGATGGGGCCGAGGCCCGCGGCCAGGATCATGTAGCCGATCTGCGACATGGTCGAGCCGGCCAGTGCCTTCTTGATGTCGTCCTTCGCGCAACCGACGATCGCACCGAAGAGGAGTGTGACCGCGCCGACCACGGTGACCGCGAGTTGCGCGTCGGGAGCCGCGTTGAAGACGGCTCCGGAGCGGACGATGAGGTACACGCCCGCCGTCACCATCGTCGCCGCGTGGATCAGGGCCGAGACCGGGGTCGGGCCCTCCATGGCGTCCCCGAGCCAGGACTGCAGCGGCACCTGGGCGGACTTGCCGCAGGCGGCGAGCAGGAGCATCAGACCGATGGCGGTGAGCCTGCCTTCGGAGGCGTCGCCGGCGTGGCTGAGGACCGGGCCGAAGGCGAAGCTGCCGAAGGTGGTGAACATCAGCATGATCGCGATCGACAGGCCCATGTCACCGACGCGGTTGACGAGGAAGGCCTTCTTCGCCGCGGTGGCCGCGCTGGGCTTGTGCTGCCAGAAGCCGATCAGCAGGTACGAGGCGAGGCCGACGCCCTCCCAGCCGACGTACAGCAGCAGGTAGTTGTCGGCGAGGACGAGCAGCAGCATCGCCGCGAGGAACAGGTTCAGATAGCCGAAGAAGCGGCGCCGCCGCTCGTCGTGCTCCATGTACCCGACCGAGTACAGGTGGATCAGCGAGCCGACACCCGTGATGAGCAGGACGAATGTCATCGACAGCTGGTCGAGGCGGAAGGTGACGTCCGCCTGGAAGCCGGCCACCGGGACCCAGCTGAACAGATGCTGCGTCAGGGTGCGGTGTTCGGCTCCCTTGCCCAGCAGGTCGGCGAAGAGTACGAGACCGATGGCGAAGGAGACGAACGAGAGCAGCGTGCCGATCCAGTGGCCGACGGCGTCGAGCCGCCGGCCGCCGACCAGAAGGACGGCCGCTCCGAGCAGGGGCGCCGCGATGAGCAGCGCGATCAGGTTCTCCACGATTCTTCCGACCCCTTACAGCTTCATCAGGCTGGCGTCGTCGACCGAGGCCGAGTGGCGGGTACGGAACAGCGACACGATGATCGCGAGGCCCACCACGACCTCCGCGGCGGCGACGACCATCGTGAAGAAGGCGATGATCTGGCCGTCGAGGTTGCCGTGCATCCGGGAGAAGGTGACGAACGCGAGGTTGCAGGCGTTCAGCATCAGCTCGATGCACATGAAGACCACGATGGCGTTGCGCCGGATCAGTACGCCGGTCGCTCCGATCGTGAACAGGAGGGCGGCGAGGTAGAGGTAGTTGACCGGGTTCACTTCGACGCCTCCTCGGGCCGCTTGAACGTCGCCGGTTCGATCGCCGTGCGCTCCAGGCGTTCCTCCGCGCGCTGTTCCAGCGCGCGCAGGTCGTTGAGCGCCTCCGCGGACACGTCACGCACCTGGCCGCGCTCGCGCAGCGTCTTGCTGACGGTCAGCTCGGACGGCGTGCCGTCGGGGAGCAGGCCCGCGATGTCGACCGCGTTGTGCCGGGCGTAGACACCCGGGGCGGGCAGCGGAGGTACGTGCGTGCCTTCACGGACGCGCTGTTCGGACAGCTCGCGCTGGGTCTTGGCGCGCTCCGTGCGCTCGCGGTGCGTGAGCACCATGGCGCCGACGGCGGCCGTGATCAGCAGAGCGCCGGTGATTTCGAAGGCGAACACGTACTTGGTGAAGAGGAGGGAGGCGAGGCCCTCCACATTGCCGTTCGCGTTCGCCTGGCCGATGCCGTCGAACTCCTTCAGGGACGCGTTCCCGAGACCGGCGAGCAACAGGACGCCGAAGCCGACCCCACACAGAAGGGCCAGCCAGCGCTGGCCCTTGATGGTCTCCTTCAGCGAGTCCGCGGCCGTCACGCCGACGAGCATCACCACGAACAGGAACAGCATCATGATCGCGCCCGTGTAGACGACGATCTGCACGATCCCCAGGAAGTAGGCGCCGTTGGCGAGGTAGAACACCGCAAGGATGATCATGGTCCCGGCGAGGCACAGCGCGCTGTGCACGGCCTTCTTCATGAAGACGGTGCACAGGGCGCCGATCACCGCGACCGTGCCGAGGACCCAGAACTGGAACGCCTCACCGGTGGAGGTGGTGTAGGCGGCGAGGTGCGTCATCATTTGCCGATCACCTCCTCCGAGGCCGGCTCGTCCTCACCGAAGGTCGACGCGGCCTCCTGCGGGACCTCGCCCTTGGAGAGCGCGACCTGGCGGACCGTGCCCGGCGCGGCCTGTGTGACCAGGCCCCGGTAGTAGTCCTGTTCGTCGGTCCCCGGGAAGATCGCGTGCGGTGTGTCGACCATCCCCTCTTCGAGGCCGGCGAGGAGCTGCTCCTTGGTGTAGATGAGGTTGGCGCGGCTGGAGTCGGCCAGTTCGAACTCGTTGGTCATCGTCAGCGCGCGCGTGGGGCACGCCTCGATGCACAGCCCGCACAGGATGCAGCGGGCGTAGTTGATCTGGTAGACGCGGCCGTACCGCTCGCCCGGCGAGTAGCGCTCCTCGTCGGTGTTGTCGGCGCCCTCCACATAGATGGCGTCGGCGGGGCAGGCCCACGCGCACAGCTCGCAGCCGACGCACTTCTCCAGGCCGTCCGGATGGCGGTTGAGCTGGTGCCGTCCGTGGAACCGCGGGGCCGTGGTCTTCTTCTGCTCCGGGTACTGCTCGGTCAGCCGCTTCTTGAACATGGCCTTGAAGGTCACGCCGAAGCCGGCGACGGGGTTCTGGAAACCGGGCTTGGTCTCCTTGGGCTCCTCAGCCATCGGACGCCTCCTTTCCATCCGAAGATCCGTCACTGACAGTGTCCGGCCCACCACTGACAATCAGCTCCCGCTCGCGGCGCGGGCGGCGCCTCGGCACGGGCGGCAGTTCCTGTCCGGGCAGCGGCGGCACGGGGAATCCGCCCGCCATCGGGTCGAATCCGGCCTGCTCGGCGGCGGACTGTCCGGCCGCCCTCGCCCTCTCGCGGAACATGTCGGCGACGAAGGAGATCAGCAGCAGGGCGAGGACTCCGCCGCCCACGTAGAGGGCGATGTCGGCGAACTCGTAGTGCTCGTTGCGCAGGGCCCGTACGGTCGCCACCAGCATCAGCCAGGTCACGGAGACCGGGATGAGGACCTTCCAGCCGAGCTTCATCAGCTGGTCGTAGCGGACCCGTGGGAGCGTGCCGCGCAGCCAGATGAAGAAGAACAGCAGCAGCTGGACCTTGATGACGAACCAGAGCAGCGGCCACCAGCCGTGGTTCGCACCCGCCCAGAAGGAGCTGATCGGCCAGGGGGCGCGCCAGCCGCCGAGGAACAGGGTGGTCGACACGGCCGAGACCGTCACCATGTTCACGTACTCGGCGAGCATGAACATCGCGAACTTGATCGACGAGTACTCGGTGTTGAAGCCGCCGACCAGGTCGCCCTCGGACTCCGGCATGTCGAAGGGGGCGCGGTTGGTCTCGCCGACCATCGTGACGATGTACAGGATGAAGGAGACCGGCAGCAGCAGGATGTACCAGCGGTCGTGCTGCTGCTCCACGATCGTGGACGTCGACATCGACCCCGAGTACAGGAACACGGAGGCGAACGCGGCGCCCATCGCGATCTCGTAGGAGATCATCTGCGCGCAGGAGCGCAGGCCGCCGAGGAGCGGGTACGTGGATCCGGAACTCCAGCCCGCGAGGACGATGCCGTAGATGCCGACGGAGGCGACCGCGAGGACGTAGAGCATCGCGATCGGCAGGTCGGTCAGCTGCATCGTGGTGCGATGGCCGAAGATCGAGATCTCGTTGCCGGCCGGGCCGAAGGGGATCACCGCGATCGCCATGAAGGCCGGGATGGCCGCGACGATCGGCGCGAGGACGTACACCACCTTGTCCGCGCGCTTGACGATGAGGTCTTCCTTGAGCATCAGCTTCACGCCGTCGGCAAGCGACTGGAGCATGCCCCAGGGGCCGTGCCGGTTGGGGCCGATGCGCAGCTGCATCCAGGCGACGACCTTGCGCTCCCAGACGATGGAGAACAGCACGGTCACCATCAGGAAGGCGAAGCAGAACACGGCCTTGATGACGACCAGCCACCAGGGGTCGCGGCCGAACATCGAGAGGTCTTCAGCTGCGAGGTACGGGCTCATGCCTCCACCTCCTTGGGGGCCGGTTCGGCGGGTGCCGCCGGGCCGATGCGGACGAGTGAGCCGGGCTGCGCCCCGGTGTCGGAGGCGACGCCCGTGCCGGCGGAGTTCAGCGGGAGCCACACCACCCGGTCGGGCATATCGGTGACCCGCAGCGGGAGTTCGGTGCTGCCCGCGGGGCCGGTGACCGCGAGGAGGCCGCCGTCCTCGACGCCCGACTCGGCGGCTGTCGCCGCGGACACGCGCGCGTAGGCGGCGTGCCGGGTGCCGGCGAGTGCCTCGTCGCCCTCCTGCAGGACACCCTGGTCGAGCAGCAGGCGGTGTCCGGCGAGCACGGCCTCGCCGGCGGCCGGGCGGGGCAGCACGCCCGCGGACTCCTGGGGCCCGGCGGCGCGCGGACCGTCCCAGGAGCCGAGCCGGTCGATCTCCGCGCGCGTGGTGCGCAGATCCGGCAGGCCCAGATGGACGTCCATCGCGTCGGCCAGCATCTGCAGCACGCGCGCGTCGGCCGGTGCCAGGCGACGGGTCATCTGCTCGGGCTTGAGGGCGGCCTCGAAGAATCGCACCCTGCCCTCCCAGTTGAGGAAGGTGCCCGCCTTCTCGGCGACCGCGGCGACCGGCAGGACGACGTCGGCGTATTCGGTGACCTCACTGGGCCGCAGTTCCAGCGACACCAGGAAGCCGACGCTGTCGAGTGCTTCACGCGCGCGTGCCGGGTCGGGCAGGTCGGCGACCTCGACCCCGGCGACCACGAGTGCCGACAGTTCGCCGGTCGCGGCGGCCTCGACGATGTGGTGGGTGTCACGGCCGTAGCGCAGCGGGAGTTCGGCGAGGCCCCAGACGGCCGCGACCTCCTCCCGCGCGCGCGGGTCGGTCGCCGGGCGGCCGCCCGGCAGCAGCGACGGCAGCGCGCCCACTTCGATGGCGCCCCGCTCACCGGCCCGGCGCGGGATCCACACCAGCTGGGCGCCGGTCGCCGTGGCGGCCCGTACGGCGGCGGTGAGACCGCCGGCGACCGAGGCGAGCCGCTCTCCTACGACGATGACCGCGCCCTCGGTGCGCAGTGCCTCGGCGGCCCGGGTGCCGGACTCCTCCAGACCGACGCCGCCGGCGAGGGCGTCCAGCCACTCGGTCTCGGTGCCCGGCGCGGCCGGCAGCAGGGTGCCGCCCGCCTTCCGCAGGCCCCGGGTCGAGTGTGTGGCCAGTGCGAACACCTGCTGCCCGTGCCTGCGCCAGGCCTTGCGCAGCCGCAGAAAGACGCCGGGCGCCTCCTCCTCCGACTCGAAGCCGGCCAGCAGCACGGCCGGAGCCTTCTCCAAAGAGGTGTACGTGACCCCCGTACCGTCGAGGTCCCGGCCGCGGCCGGCCACGCGGGACGCCAGGAAGTCGGCTTCCTCGCCGCTGTGCACGCGCGCGCGGAAGTCGATGTCGTTCGTGTCGAGCGCCACGCGCGCGAACTTGCTGTACGCGTAGGCGTCCTCGACGGTCAGCCGGCCGCCGACGAGGACGCCGGCCCGGGAGCGGGCGGCGCTGAGCCCGCGCGCGGCCGCCTCCAGCGCCTCCGGCCACGAGGCGGGCTCCAGGACGCCGTCGGCGCTGCGGACCAGCGGGGTGTCGAGGCGGTCTTTGAGCTGCGCGTAGCGGAACGCGAAGCGTCCCTTGTCGCAGATCCACTCCTCGTTGACCTCGGGGTCGCCGGCGGCGAGGCGCCGCATGACCTTGCCGCGCCGGTGGTCGGTGCGGGTGGCGCAGCCGCCGGAGCAGTGCTCGCACACCGACGGGGAGGAGACGAGGTCGAAGGGGCGGGAGCGGAATCGGTAGGCCGCCGAGGTGAGCGCGCCGACCGGGCAGATCTGGATGGTGTTGCCGGAGAAGTACGACTCGAACGGGTCGCCCTCGCCGGTGCCGACCTGCTGCAGTGCGCCCCGCTCGATCAGCTCGATCATCGGGTCGCCCGCGATCTGGTTGGAGAACCGGGTGCAGCGGGCGCACAGCACGCACCGCTCGCGGTCGAGCAGGACCTGGGTGGAGATCGGTACGGGCTTTTCGTAGGTCCGCTTCTTGCCGTCGAAGCGGGACTCGGGGTTGCCGTGCGACATGGCCTGGTTCTGCAGCGGGCACTCGCCGCCCTTGTCGCAGACGGGGCAGTCCAGCGGGTGGTTGATGAGCAGCAGCTCCATCACGCCGTGCTGGGCCTTCTCGGCGACCGGCGAGGTGAGCTGGGACTTCACCACCATGCCGTCAGTGCACGTGATGGTGCAGGACGCCATGGGCTTGCGCTGGCCTTCGACCTCGACGATGCACTGACGGCAGGCGCCGGCGGGGTCGAGCAGGGGGTGGTCGCAGAACCGGGGGATCTCGATGCCGAGCTGCTCGGCGGCCCGGATGACCAGGGTGCCCTTGGGCACGCTGATCTCGGCGCCGTCGATCGTCAGCGTGACGAGGTCTTCCGGCGGGAGCGCCGCCTCTCCGCCACCCGCGGGAGCGTTGGTGGTCACGGTCATGCGTTCACCTCCGGGCGGTCCGCCCAGGCCGTCGACTTGGCCGGGTCGAAGGGGCAGCCCCGGCCCGTGATGTGCTGCTGGTACTCCTCGCGGAAGTACTTCAGCGAGGAGAAGATCGGGGACGCGGCGCCGTCGCCGAGGGCGCAGAACGACTTGCCGTTGATGTTGTCGGCGATGTCGGCGAGCTTGTCGAGGTCGGACAGGGTGCCCTTGCCGGCCTCGATGTCCCGCAGCAACTGCACCAGCCAGTAGGTCCCTTCGCGGCACGGTGTGCACTTGCCGCAGGACTCGTGGGCGTAGAACTCCGTCCAGCGGGTCACCGCCCGCACCACGCAGGTCGTCTCGTCGAAGCACTGCAGCGCCTTGGTGCCGAGCATCGACCCGGCGGCGCCGACGCCCTCGTAGTCGAGGGGGACGTCGAGGTGCTCGTCGGTGAACATCGGTGTCGAGGAGCCGCCGGGCGTCCAGAACTTCAGCCGGTGGCCGGGCCGCATGCCGCCGCTCATGTCCAGGAGCTGGCGGAGCGTGACGCCGAGCGGGGCCTCGTACTGGCCGGGGCTGGCGACGTGGCCGCTGAGCGAGTAGAGCGTGAAGCCCGGGGACTTCTCACTGCCCATCGACCTGAACCAGTCTTTCCCGTTCTGCAGGATGGCGGGAACCGACGCGATCGACTCGACGTTGTTCACTACAGTCGGACAGGCGTAGAGGCCTTCCACCGCAGGGAAGGGGGGACGCAGCCGCGGTTGACCACGGCGGCCTTCGAGCGAGTCGAGCAGTGCGGTCTCCTCACCGCAGATGTACGCGCCGGCGCCGGCGTGCACGGTGAGGTGGAGGTCGAGCCCGCTGCCCAGGATGTTCTCGCCGAGGTAGCCCGCCGCGTAGGCCTCGCGCACGGCCTCGTGCAACCGCCGCAGAACGGGAACGACTTCACCACGCAGATAGATGAAGGCATGCGACGACCTGATGGCATAGCAAGCGATCACCATGCCCTCGATGAGGCTGTGCGGGTTCGCGAAGAGGAGCGGGATGTCCTTGCAGGTCCCGGGCTCCGATTCGTCGGCGTTGACAACTAGATAGTGCGGTTTTCCATCACCCTGCGGAATGAACTGCCACTTCATTCCGGTCGGGAATCCCGCGCCGCCGCGGCCGCGCAGCCCGGATTCCTTGACGTACGCGATCACGTCGTCCGGTGTCATGGCGAGCGCCTTGCGGAGCCCCTCGTATCCCTCGTGCCTCCGGTAGACGTCCAGGGTCCAGGACCGGTCCTCGTCCCAGAAGGCCGACAGCACGGGTGCGAGCAGCTTCTCCGGGCTCGTGTCCTTCACCTCGGGTACCACAGTCATCACTCCCCCTCCTCGGCGGTAGGCCCTGCCGGGTGGGCTGGGTCGGAGGCCGATGTCTCCTGCGGCGCGTCATGGGAGCTGAGGTGCTCGGCCGGCGACGGCTCGTGCACCCTGTCCTGCTGCTCCTCATGCGGACCTCCGCGCGGATGGACCACGCGCGCGGGTGCGGCCTCTCCCCTTGCCAGGCGAAGGCCCACCAGTGACGCCGGTCCCGCACTGCCGCCCTCCTCGACGGCCCCTGGCCGCTCGTCGGGGAAGCCGGCCAGAATCCGCGCGGTCTCCTTGAAGGTGCACATCCGCGCCCCGCGCGTGGGCTGCACGGGCCGGCCCGCACGCAGATCGTCGACCAGGTGCTTGGCGCTCGTCGGCGTCTGGTTGTCGAAGAACTCCCAGTTGACCATCACGACCGGCGCGTAGTCGCAGGCCGCGTTGCACTCGATGTGCTCCAGGGTGACCTTGCCGTCGTCGGTGGTCTCGCCGTTGCCGACGCCCAGGTGCTCCTGGAGGGTCTCGAAGATCGCGTCGCCGCCCATCACCGCGCACAGCGTGTTGGTGCACACGCCGACCTGGTAGTCACCGGACGGCTTGCGCCGGTACATCGTGTAGAAGGTGGCGACGGCGGTGACCTCGGCCGTGGTCAGGTCCAGCATGTCCGCGCAGAACCGCATTCCGGTGCGCGTGACGTGGCCCTCCTCCGCCTGCACGAGGTGGAGCAGCGGCAGCAGTGCGGACCGGGAGTCCGGGTAGCGCGCGATCACCTCGCGCGCGTCCGCCTCCAGCCGGGCCCGGACGTCGTCCGGGTAGGCGGGCGCGGGCAGTTCGGGCATGCCCAGGCTGACGCCCCGCTCCGAAGAAGAGGTGGTCACCGGTCGACGCCTCCCATCACGGGGTCGATGGACGCGACGGCGACGATGACGTCGGCGACCTGGCCGCCTTCGCACATCGCCGCCATGGCCTGCAGGTTGGTGAAGGACGGGTCGCGGAAGTGGACCCGGTAGGGGCGGGTGCCGCCGTCGGAGACGACATGCACGCCGAGCTCGCCCTTGGGGGACTCGACGGCCGCGTACGCCTGTCCCGGTGGGACGCGGAAGCCCTCGGTGACGAGTTTGAAGTGGTGGATCAGGGCCTCCATGGAGGTGCCCATGATCTTCTTGATGTGGTCGAGGGAGTTGCCGAGCCCGTCCGGTCCCAGGGCGAGCTGGGCGGGCCAGGCGATCTTCTTGTCGGCGACCATGACCGGGCCGGGCGCGAGCCGGTCCAGGCACTGTTCGACGATCCTGAGCGACTGGCGCATCTCCTCCAGGCGGACCAGGAAGCGGCCGTAGGCGTCGCAGGTGTCGGCGGTCGGGACGTCGAAGTCGTACGTCTCGTAGTCGCAGTACGGCTGTGCCTTGCGCAGGTCGTGCGGCAGGCCGGTGGAGCGCAGGATGGGGCCGGTGGCGCCGAGGGCCATGCAGCCGGCCAGGTCGAGGTAGCCGATGTCCTGCATGCGGGCCTTGAAGATGGGGTTCCCGGTGGCGAGCTTGTCGTACTCCGGGAGGTTCTTCTTCATCTTCTTCACGAACTCGCGGATCTGGTCCACGGCGCCGGGCGGCAGGTCCTGGGCCAGTCCGCCGGGGCGGATGTACGCGTGGTTCATCCGCAGGCCCGTGATGAGCTCGTAGAGGTCGAGAATCATTTCACGATCACGGAAGCCGTAGATCATGATCGTGGTGGCGCCCAGCTCCATGCCGCCGGTGGCGATGCACACCAGGTGGGAGGACATCCGGTTCAGCTCCATCAGGAGGACTCGGATGATCTTGGCGCGCTCGGTGATGTCGTCCTCGACGCCGAGGAGTTTCTCGACGGCGAGGCAGTAGGCGGTCTCGTTGAAGAACGACGTCAGGTAGTCCATGCGCGTGACGAAGGTGGTGCCCTGCGTCCACGTGCGGTACTCGAGGTTCTTCTCGATGCCGGTGTGCAGATAGCCGATGCCACAGCGGGCCTCGGTGACCGTCTCGCCCTCGATCTCCAGGATCAGGCGGAGCACTCCATGGGTGGAGGGGTGCTGGGGACCCATGTTGACGACGATGCGTTCGTCGTCGGCGCGGGTCGCGGACTGGACGACCTCGTCCCAGTCGCCACCGGTAACCGTATATACGGTGCCCTCGGTGGTTTCCCGGGCGGCTGCTGACTGGGTGCTGCTCACGAGTACGACCTCCGCTGGTCCGGAGCCGGGATCTGGGCGCCCTTGTACTCGACGGGGATGCCGCCGAGGGGGTAGTCCTTGCGCTGCGGGTGGCCCTGCCAGTCGTCCGGCATCATGATCCGGGTCAGGGCCGGGTGACCGTCGAAGACGATGCCGAAGAAGTCGTAGGTCTCGCGCTCGTGCCAGTCGTTCGTCGGATAGACCGGGACGAGGGACGGGATCCGCGGGTCGCTGTCGGGAGCGCTCACTTCGAGGCGGATCAGCCGGTTATGGGTGATCGAGCGCAGGTGGTACACGGCGTGCAGCTCGCGGCCCTTGTCGTGCGGGTAGTGGACGCCGCTGACCCCGGTGCACAGTTCGAAGCGCAGGGCCGGGTCGTCGCGCAGGGTGCGGGCGACGCGGACCAGGTGCTCGCGTTCGATGTGGAAGGTCAGCTCGCCGCGGTCGACGACCGTCTTCTCGACGGCGTTGTCCGGGACGAGACCCTGTTCCTCCAGGGCGCCCTCCAGCTCGTCGGCGACCTCGTCGAACCAGCCTCCGTAGGGACGGGTCGCCGGTCCCGGGAGTCGGACCGAGCGGGTCAGGCCACCGTAGCCGGAGGTGTCGCCGCCGTTCTCGGCGCCGAACATGCCGCGCTGGACGCGGATCTCCTCGCCGCCCTGGCCGCGCTGACCGGGGAGGTTGGAGGCGGAGAGGTCCTTCTCGGGGTTCACCCCGTTCGCGGAGCCGTTCACCCCGTTCGCGGAGCCGTTCACGCCGCCCGCGCCGTTGCCGTTCGCGTCGCTCACCGCAGCAGCCCCTTCATCTCGATCGTGGGCAGGGCCTTGAGCGCCGCCTCCTCCGCCTCGCGGGCCGCTTCCTCGGCGTTGACGCCGAGCTTGGTGGACTGGATCTTCTGGTGGAGCTTGAGGATCGCGTCCATCAGCATCTCGGGGCGGGGCGGGCAGCCCGGCAGGTAGATGTCGACCGGGACGATGTGGTCGACGCCCTGGACGATCGCGTAGTTGTTGAACATGCCGCCGGAGGAGGCGCAGACGCCCATGGAGATCACCCATTTCGGGTTGGGCATCTGGTCGTAGACCTGCCGGAGCACCGGCGCCATCTTCTGGCTGACCCGGCCGGCGACGATCATCAGGTCCGCCTGGCGCGGCGAGCCGCGGAAGACCTCCATGCCGAAGCGGGCCAGGTCGTAACGGCCGGCGCCGGTGGTCATCATCTCGATGGCGCAGCAGGCGAGGCCGAAGGTGGCCGGGAAGACGGACGCCTTGCGCACCCAGCCCGCGGCCTGCTCGACGGTGGTCAGCAGGAAGCCGCTCGGCAGCTTTTCTTCGAGTCCCATGTCGTAAGGCCCCTCAGTCCCATTCCAGGCCGCCGCGCCGCCATACGTACGCGTACGCGACGAAGACGGTGAGCACGAAGAGCAGCATCTCCACGAGCCCGAAGATCCCCAGGGCGTCGAAGGTGACGGCCCAGGGGTAGAGGAAGACGATCTCGATGTCGAAGACGATGAAGAGCATCGCCGTCAGGTAGTACTTGATGGGGAAGCGCCCGCCGCCGGCCGGCGTGGGGGTCGGCTCGATACCGCACTCATAGGCCTCGAGCTTGGCGCGGTTGTACCGCTTCGGACCGATCAGCGTGGCCATGACCACGGAGAAGATCGCAAAGCCTGCCCCGAGGGCTCCCAGTACGAGGATGGGCGCATACGCGTTCACCGCTCCTCGCTCCTCTCAGTCGGCGCTGACTGCTGGCGGTTGCACTGGTGCACTGCGCTCACTTCCGCCTCACCGGTCCCACGAGTCCCGTCGTCCCCGGCGAAGATCGAGAACATGTGAAGCAGGTCACAAGCCCAGTTGCCACGCATCTTATGCCCGTCGCTCTGTGATCTGCGACACGGGGTATTCCACAAGCTTTGTGATCTCCACCACCTGACGAAGGATCATGAAGTCGGATGATGAGTGATCTTCATACGCGAAGCGTTCAGTTGATCACCAGAAGTGACATTTTCGCTTGTCATTGCAGGCCGGAGGGTTCGTCTCAATATCAAGAGACTTCCGCTGCATGCAAATTGGCGCTGGATGCCGGTGCCTGGTAGAGGGCGGCGTTCACACATCAGTGGGAGGCGAGGGCGCGGTGTGGACGGGGGTGTGGACACGTGCACGCGTTCACGAGCGCCGCGCGCACGGACGCCACGGTTCCGGTGACCGTTCCGTGACCTCCGCCACATCGATAAGAGGTCCCTGAGAACCGGGCTTGGCCAACGACCGCAACCAGTGGTAGGCGGGGGGCAATCCGGACGTAATGATCAAAGACCGTGATCAAGGCCTTGATCACCGACGTCCGGTTTGTCCGTTACGGCGTCAATAAAGAGCGACGCGCCCGGGATTCAAGGACTCGATTGAGCAACTGTGGCGCAGCACACGTTTCTTGAAGATATGAAGGAGCCCCTGGTACCGCTTGTTCCCATGTCCCACACCGCTCACATACGCAGCCACCGGAAGCCCCGCCGCAGCGCGTCGACCCTCGCGATGCGGGCCGGAGTTGCCGGTGGCGTCCTCAGCACCCTGGCAGTCGCCGGGGCGTCCGGCTCGGCGAACGCGGCCGAGCCGGTGACGCAGACCCTCGAACTGCCCACCCTGACGGCCGACCTGGCCGCTCAGGCAGCCAAGTCCGCGGACGCCACCCAGCAGGCCGCCGCGAACTACCAGCTGCAGGCCGAGCGTGACGCGGCCGCCGCAAAGGCCGCGAAGCAGGCCAAGGCGGACCTCGCCGAGGCGAAGCAGAAGGCCGCCGAGGCCAAGAAGAAGGCCGAGGAGGCCGCCCGCAAGGAGGCCGCAGCCCGCGCCTCCCGCGCCGCGGAGCGCACGACGCTCTCCACCACGTCGGACTCCGGCGGCACGTCCACGAGCACGTCCACGAGCACCTCCACTGCCACCGGTTCGGCCGCGGCCGTGATCTCCTTCGTGAAGGCGCAGATCGGCAAGGCGTATGTCTCCGGCGCCACCGGCCCGTCGGCGTACGACTGCTCGGGCCTGGTGCAGACGGCCTTCAAGCAGGTCGGGATCAGCCTGCCCCGCGTCTCCCAGGACCAGTCGACGGCCGGCACCCAGGTGTCGCTGAGCAACCTGCAGCCGGGCGACATCCTGTACTGGGGCCCCGCGGGCAGTGCCTACCACGTGGCGGTGTACGTGGGCGACGGCATGTTCGTCGGCGCCCAGAACCCCTCCAGCGGCGTCGGGGAGCACCCGCTGTCGTACGACCCGCCGACCGGCGCCGTGCGGGTGCTCTGAGCACTCCCGCGCCTCTCAACGCGCGTAGGGCCGCAGCCGCTCGGGGGCAGCGGCCCTTGCGTCGTTCCCGGCCCGCCAGGGCGGTGCTCCTGACATGCTCGGCACGGGCCGCCGCCTGGCGGTCCGTCCAGGAGCGAAGGAGACCGCGCGATGCCACGCGTGTTCGTACAGGGAACGCCCGCCGACCACTACCCCCGCCACGCCCCCGAGGCCCGGCGCGGTGCGGTGCGCCGGATCACCGAGGCCGGCGAGGAGGTCCTGCACAAGCCGTGCCGGGACGTCACGGAGTTCGGACCCGACCTCGCCGCACTCATCGACGACATGTTCCTCACCCTGTATGTCGCCGAAGGAGCGGGGCTCGCGGCCAACCAGGTCGGGGGCGATCTGCGTGTTTTCGTGTACGACTGCCCCGATGACGACGGTGTCCGGCATGTCGGACACATCGTCAATCCAGTGCTGGAAACGCCCACGAGCGGGCGACGGCTGCTGGACGAGAACGAGGGCTGCCTGTCGGTACCGGGTGCCGTGATGGCCGTGTCGCGGCCGGACCGGGCCGTCGTGCGCGGGCAGGACAAGGACGGCCGGCCGGTCGTCATCGAGGGCACGGGGTACTTCGCGCGGTGCCTGATCCACGAGACCGACCACACCAACGGGTATCTCTATCTGAACCGGCTCTCCAAGCGGGAGAAAAAGGACGCCCTGCGACAGATGGCGGACCGGCGGGACGAGGTGTTCGCCCGCCGGGCCGCCAGGGCCGAGGAACTGAGCCGGGCCTGGAGGAGTGAGCCGGGTCTAGGAGTGGGCCGGGTCTAGAGGAGTGAACCGGCTCCAGGGAGTGAGCCGGCTCTGGACGGGGCTCAGGCCTTCGGGGCCACCTTGCTCAGGCCGTTGATGATGCGGTCCATCGCGTCGCCGCCGGTGGGGTCGGTGAGGTTCGCGAGGAGCTTGAGCGTGAACTTCATCAGCAGCGGGTGCGAAAGACCCCGCTGGGCGGCGATCTGCATGACCTTCGGGTTGCCGATGAGCTTCACGAAGGCGCGGCCGAGCGTGTAGTAGCCGCCGTAGGTGTCCTTGAGGACGCGCGGGTAGCGCTGCAGGGCGATCTCGCGCTGGGCGGGCGTGGCCCGCGCGTGGGCCTGGACGATGACGTCGGCGGCGATCTGGCCGGACTCCATGGCGTAGGCGATGCCCTCGCCGTTGAAGGGGTTCACCAGGCCGCCGGCGTCACCGACGAGCAGCAGCCCGCGCGTGTAGTGCGGCTGGCGGTTGAAGGCCATGGGCAGGGCGGCGCCGCGGATGGGGCCGGTCATGTTCTCGGGGGTGTAGCCCCAGTCCTCGGGCATGGAGGCGCACCAGGCCTTGAGGATCTCGCGCCAGTCCAGCTCCTTGAAGGAGGCGGAGGTGTTCAGCACGCCGAGGCCGACGTTCGACGTGCCGTCGCCCATGCCGAAGATCCAGCCGTAGCCGGGCAGGAGGCGGTCCTGGGGTCCGCGCCGGTCCCACAGTTCCAGCCAGGACTCCAGGTAGTCGTCGTCGTGGCGGGGCGACGTGAAGTAGGTGCGCACCGCGACGCCCATGGGGCGGTCCTCGCGGCGGTGCAGGCCCATCGCCAGCGACAGGCGGGTGGAGTTGCCGTCGGCGGCCACCACCAACGGCGCGTGGAAGGTGACCTCGCGCTTCTCCTCGCCGAGCTTGGCGGTGACACCGGTGATGCGGCCGGTGCGGTCGTCGACGACCGGGCCGCTCACGTTGCAGCGCTCGTACAGCCGCGCCCCCGCCTTCTGGGCGTTGCGGGCGAGCTGCTCGTCGAAGTCGTCGCGTTTGCGGACGAGTCCGTAGTTCGGGTAGGAGGCGAGTTCCGGCCAGTCCAGCTGGAGGCGGGAGCCGCCGCCGATGATGCGCAGGCCCTTGTTGCGCAGCCAGCCGGCCTCCTCGGAGATGTCGATCCCCATCGCCACGAGCTGCTTCACCGCGCGCGGGGTGAGGCCGTCGCCGCAGACCTTCTCGCGCGGGAACTCGGTCTTCTCCAGGAGAAGGACGTCGAGACCGGCCTTGGCGAGGTGGTAGGCGGTCGTGGAGCCGGCCGGCCCCGCGCCGACGACGATCACGTCGGCGGTGTTTTCGGAGAGGGGCTCCTTCACGACGGTCACGGCGGGATCTCCCCTGGTTCGAAATCTGCGTGCCGACCGGCACTGGACATGGGCAGTCTATTCAGCAGAATTGATCACCCGGCTGAAGGGCTGCCCTGTGAACCGACCTCTCCCCGCGGTACGGCTGCGCGTCCCCACCCACGAGGACGCGGTCGCCTGGCACCGGGTCTTCTCCGACCCCGAGGTCATGGAGTTCTACGGCGGCGGCCCGGCCGCGCTGTCGGTCTACGAGGAACTCACCGCGCGCCAGCGGCGGCACGACGCGGTACTCGGCTTCTGCCTGTGGACCTTGCTGGACGAGGCCGGGGAGGTCATCGGCTTCACCGGGGCGCAGCCCTGGCGGCCCGGCTGGGGTCCGGTCGGCGAGATCGAGATCGGCTGGCGGCTGGGCCGGGCGCACTGGGGCAAGGGGTATGCCACCGCGGCCGCGCGCGAGACGCTCCAGCGGGTGCGGGCGGCCGGGGTGCCCGAGGTGGTGGCGATGGTCCGGCCGGGCAACGAGCGGTCGATCGCGGTGACCCGGCGGCTCGGGATGCGGCCGGCGCAGAGCTACCCGCATCCCACGCTGAACGAGTCGGCGCTCTGCTTCCGGCTGGCCCTCAACCCACCCTCCAATAACCCAGAGTAGTCATCTGTCACAGAAAGACACCAACTCCTTCCGGCCGGGGCGCCCCGGAGTTACCCTTCCAGTACCGCTGGGGGTGACATCTGTGCGTATAACACCCAAAACACCCGAAGTGCGCGTGCCGCGGCTGGTCGGACTGATGGCCGTGGACGCGCGCGAAACGGCCCGGGCGCGCGGCCTGTTGCTCAACGCGCCGGACCGCCCCGACTTCCACCTCACGGTCGTCGACTACGTCGTGCGCCAGTACCCGCAGCCCGGCGCCGAGGTGCCGCGGGAGTCGATGGTGTACGTGTGGTTCGACTTCGGCGAGGGAGAGGGCGGCGGAGGCGTGCGCGAGCCACGCATCCCGCGGCCGCCCACGGGCGGACTCCGCCGTGAACTCGGTGAGCCCGGTGACGCCTACGAGATGATCAACCGGTGAGCCGGCGGCGGCGATCCACCGCCGGGGTGCTCAGCTCTCCTTGAAGCCGCGGTGCAGGGCGACCACGCCGCCGGTGAGGTTGCGCCACGCCCCCCTCGACCAGCCCGCCTTGCGCAGCCGTTCGGCGAGGCCGGGCTGATCGGGCCAGGCACGGATGGACTCGGCGAGGTAGACGTAGGCGTCCGGGTTGGAGGAGACCGCGCGGGCGACCGGCGGCAGCGCCCGCATCAGGTACTCGGTGTAGACGGTGCGGAACGGCGCCCAGGTCGGATGCGAGAACTCGCAGATCACGACGCGTCCGCCGGGCCGGGTCACCCGGTACATCTCCCGCAGGGCCGCGTCCGTGTCCTGTACGTTGCGCAGCCCGAAGGAGATCGTCACGGCGTCGAAGGTGTCGTCCTTGAACGGCAGTCGCGTCGCGTCGCCGGCCGTGAACGGCAGCCAGGTGTGCTTCCTCTTGCCGACCTGGAGCATCCCGAGGGAGAAGTCACAGGGGACGACGTACGCGCCCGTCCGCGCGAAGGGCAGCGAGGAGGTGGCCGTACCGGCGGCGAGGTCGAGGATCTTCTGCGCGGGGCGCGCGTCGACCGCCTTCGCCACCTCCTTGCGCCAGCGCCGGTCCTGGCCGAGCGACAGCACGTCGTTCGTCAGGTCGTACCGTTCCGCCACGTCGTCGAACATCGAGGCGACTTCGTGCGGCTGCTTGTTCAGGGAAGCGCGGGTCACCCGCCCATTGTTGCAGCCCCGTCTCAGGGCAGGAGCCTCGGCTTCCTGCGTGCCGACGCCGCTGTCCGGGTCACCTTCGGCGGGACCTCCCGCAAGGAACAGAGACGTTCACGCTCTCCGGCGCGAGGCGGCGACGGACCGCAGCGGGGTGACGCGGAGTCCGGGGCCTTCGCGCGGGCGTCCGCGGGCTGAGCCGTGATCAGCGGCCGCGGTACACCAGCCTCCCGCCGATCACGGTCGCCACACAGGTCCCGGCGCCGCGCCGGACCAGCTCGGCGCGGTCCGCGACGTCGAACACGGCGAACCGGGCGGGGCCGCCTGGCACCAGCCCCGGCAACAGGATCAGCGGTGCCGGGGACAGCGCCGGCGGGCCGGGGAGCCGGTCCGGCCGCTGCCCTACCGCGAGTCCGGCCCGGCGCACCGCGTCGATCACCGCCCGCGACCGCAGTTCCCCGGCCACCGCCACCGTGCCGTGCGCCAGCATCCGCTGCACCCCGCGCCGCGCGCTCGCACCGAGCCGCGCGGGGTCGGTGCGGAAGATCTCCCGGGCCCGCTCCCCACCGATGGGCTCGGTGCCGAGGTCATCGGCCTCGCGCGGGTCGGGATGGTACGTGGCCTCCAGCAGCTCCGGGCCGTACGGGTTCAGCAGTCCCGGGGTCAGGATGCCGGGCCAGCGCCGCACCCGCGCCCTCGTATGGCCGTCGGCCAGCTCCTGGAACCGGCCGACGGCGGCGACGGACGCCCCGTCGACCAGGACCGCCGCCTCGGGCGACTGCTCGGCGACGTGAAGTGTCAGCACGGGACTCCTGGTTCGTTCTAGTTCGACGCCAGCAGCTTCAGCTCGGGGTGGGCCGTGCCGCCCTCGATGGCCGTGGAGGAGATGTGGGAGACGACGCGGTCGTCGACGGGGTCGTTCGCCGGGTCGTCGTGGACGACGAGGTGCTCGTACGTCGTGGCGCGCTGCGCCGGGACCCGGCCCGCCTTCCTGATCAGGTCGATGATCTCCATGCGGTTGGAGCGGTGCCTGGCGCCGGCCGAGGAGACCACGTTCTCCTCCAGCATGATCGAGCCGAGGTCGTCCGCGCCGTAGTGCAGCGACAGCTGGCCGACCTCCTTGCCCGTGGTCAGCCACGAGCCCTGGATGTGCCGGACGTTGTCGAGGAACAGACGGGCGATCGCGATCATCCGCAGGTACTCGAACAGGGTCGCCTGGGTGCGGCCCTTCAGGTGGTTGTTCTCGGGCTGGTAGGTGTACGGGATGAACGCGCGGAAGCCGCCCGTGCGGTCCTGGACGTCCCGGATCATCCGCAGGTGCTCGATCCGTTCGGCGTTCGTCTCGCCCGTGCCCATCAGCATGGTGGAGGTGGACTCCACGCCCAGCCTGTGCGCGCTCTCCATGATCTCCAGCCAGCGCTCGCCGGACTCCTTCAGCGGGGCGATGGCCTTGCGCGGCCGCTCCGGCAGGAGTTCGGCGCCGGCGCCGGCGAAGGAGTCCAGGCCGGCCTCGTGGATCCGGGTGATGGCCTCCTCGACCGAGACACCGCTGATCCGCGCCATGTGCTCGACCTCGGACGCGCCCAGCGAGTGGATCACGAGCTGCGGGAAGGCGTCCTTGATGGCCTTGAAGTGCTTCTCGTAGTACTCGACGCCGTAGTCCGGGTGGTGGCCGCCCTGGAACATGATCTGGGTGCCGCCCAGTTCGACGGTCTCCGCGCAGCGGCGCAGGATGTCGTCGAGGTCGCGGGTCCAGCCCTTGCCCTTGTCCTTGGGGGCCGCGTAGAAGGCGCAGAACTTGCACGCCGTGACGCACACGTTCGTGTAGTTGATGTTCCGCTCGATGATGTACGTGGCGATGTGCTCGACACCGGCGTACATACGGCGGCGTACGGCGTCGGCGGCGGCGCCCAGCGCGTGCAGCGGGGCCTCGCGGTAGAGGACGAGCGCCTCTTCCGGAGTGATCCGTCCACCGGCTGCGGCACGGTCGAGAACAGACTGGAGGTCGGCCTTCTCGGTCACCAGGGCGTCCCTTTCGTCAAGGGTTGTGGACGGACTGACTCAGCCTACGCCAGCCCCCGCGGCCGTCCGTCCTCAGGCCGCGTACGCGCCGATCAGCAGGCCGGCGAAGGCCCCGGCCAGCAGGAACGGGCCGAACGGGATCGCCGTCCTGCGGCCCGCGCGCCGTACGACGACGAGCGCACCGCCGTACAGGGCGCCGAGCAGGAAGCCGGCGAAAGTGCCGAGCAGGACGGTGGACCAGCCGTACCAGCCGAGTACGGCACCCATGCCGACGGCCAGCTTCACATCACCGAAGCCCATGCCGGCCGGGTTGATGCGGTACAGCGCGTAGTAGCCGGCGCCGAGCGCGAGGGTTGCGTAGAGCGCGGTGAGCCAGTGGCCGGCGTGCTCGGGCAGCAGCGCGGCCAGGCCCAGCAGGGCGAGCGCGGCCACGGCGAGGGGCAGGGTGAGCGGGTCGGGCAGCCGCTGCACCCGGACGTCGACCACGGCCAGCAGCACCCCGACGGGCGCGAGCAGCAGCCAGACCGCGAGTTCCGGCCGGGTGCCGGTGGCGGCGGCGAGCGCGGCGCAGGTCAGGGCGGTGAGGAGGGCGGCGGGCAGCACACCCGTGCGCAGCCCCGTCCCGGACCCCTGTGCCTGTTCGGCTCCCGCCCCCCGGGCCTGTTCCGCCCCCGGTCCCTGCCCCTGTTCCGCCCCCGGTCCCTGTCCCGCTCGGCCGCAGGCGCCGCAGCCGGTCCGGCCGATCCAGCCCCGCAGCGGGTGGCCGGCCGGGCAGCGCTCGCGCCACGGTTCACCGGAGGGGACGGCGAAGCGGTAGGCGGCGCGGGGCAGCAACGCGCCCGACAGGGCACCCCACAGCGCGGCGAGGGCCACCAGCGCCCCTGTGCTCATCCGGTTCCGCTCCCCGTCGCGTTCACGGTCCTCATCCCACCTTCGACATACGGGCCTGCGCGTTGCCCTCGGCAGCGCTGTCCGAGGTGAACCGCAGGTCGTCGCCGACCGGGGTCAGCTCGACCTGGCGCGGATCCGCCACACAGTGCCCGGGGTTGTCCTTCGCGCCCACCGAGGTCGCCAGGAGCTGCGACTTCGTCACCCGCTTCAGGGTGAGGACGTCCCTGCACACGCTGCCGAGCTGGTCGGTGTTGCGGAGCCGTCCCAACTCCTCCCCGACGGCCGCCTGGTGGACGGTGATCCGGAAGGTGCCCGCCGGCAGTCCGAGTTCGCTGCCCTGCCCTTCCCAGGTCCCGAGGTAGCGGGCCGGGATCGCGCCGGGCCGGGCGCTTGAGCCGGAGACGCCGCCGGTCGGCGCACTCGACGCCGGGGAGCGGGGGCCGGCGCCGCTCGCGCCCGCGTCCTCGTCGTTCTGGAACCAGGGTGCCAGCAGCGCGCCGAGCACCAGGGACACCGTGACCAGCGCTCCGGCGACCGCCAGCACCACCGTGCAGCTCAGCCGGCGGCCGCGGCCGGCCTCCACCGGCGCGGAAGCCGCCGCCACGCTGACGGAGAGCCGGCCGGGCGGCGGCGCGTCCCGCGGCGCGGGCACGACGGTCGGCACTCCCGCCGGCACCCCCTCCACACCCGTCGTCCCGGCCGCCACCCCGTCCACACCGGTCGCCGCCCCGCCCGGGGCCCGGTCCCCACCGGTCGTCGGCTCCGAGGAGGTCTGACCCGGGATGCCGAGGGACGGGACCGGGGTGCCCGCGGAGTTCATCACCGGCGCGGGCCCGAAGACCCCGGCCGCGCTCCCGACGGGAGCCTGGGCCGGAGCCGGGGACTCGACCGAAGCCTGTCCCGGCCCCGAAGCCCGGTCCTGCCCCGAAGCCTGCGCCGGAACCGAAGCCTGCGGCGGAACGGCAGCCCTGGCGGAAGCCTGCTCCCGACCCGGAACCCGCCCGGCACCCTGCCCCGGAACCGGACCCCGCGCGGAACCCTGCTCCCCACCCGGACCCGGTGGTTGCGGTGCCGAAGGGCTGTCGAAGGGCACGGGCCCCGAGTCCCCCGTGTCCCCCGTGTCCAGGTTGAGCAGGCGTACGGCGCTGCGGCTGACCTGCTCCACCAGGGTGCCCGGCAGCCAGCCGCCGGCGATCAGGCGGGTGGCGCCTTCCGGGGCGAGCCGTCGGCACACGTCGGCGGGAACGGGCCGGGCCGCCGGGTCCTTGACCAGGCAGGCCGCGGCCACCTCCCGCAACACTCCGTCGAGCGAGCCGAGTTCGGGCTCCTCGTGGACGACCTTGTAGAGCAGCGCGGCCGAGGAGTCACCGCGGAAGGGCGCTTCCCCCGTGGCCGCGTGGACGAGGACCGCGCCGAGGGAGAAGACGTCGGCGGCGCCCGTGACGCCCTTGCCGAGGATCTGCTCGGGTGACATGTAGCCGGGGGAGCCGATCGAGACACCGGTGGACGTCAGGGACGCCGTACCGTCCATGGCCCGCGCGATACCGAAGTCGATCAGCAGCGGACCGTCGAGGGTCAGCAGGACGTTGGACGGCTTCACGTCCCGGTGCACGAGCCCCCGTTCGTGTACGGCCGTCAGCGCCTCGGCGAGGCCCGCGCCCAGGGCTCGTACGGTGTGCGCGGGCAGCGGGCCGGAGTCGGTGACGGCCGCAGCGAGGGACGGCCCGGCCGCGTAGGCGGTGGCGACCCAGGGCACCGGGGCGTCCGGGTCCGCGTCCAGGACGGGTGCGGTCCAGGCGCCGCCGACCCGGCGGGCGGCCGCCACCTCGCGCCGGAACCGGGCGCGGAACTCCTCGTCCAGCGCGAAGTGCGGGTGCACGATCTTCACCGCGACCGTACGGCCGCCCGCGCTGCGGCCGAGGTAGACCCGGCCCATGCCGCCGGAGCCGAGCCGGCCGAGCAGCCGGTAGGGCCCGACGGTGGCCGGCTCGTCCACATCCAGCGGCTGCATGGCGCGCTCCCCCCAACGCCGCTACCCGGCGTCCGTGCCCGGCGCACCGGAACCCGATGTGCCCGGCGCCCGATGTCGCCGACGCCCTCCGGTGCGGCGACGCCCTTGGGTCAGCAAGCCTAGTGACGCGTGCTCAGTGGCGCAGCAGGTCCACCTTCACATCCGCCGGGAAGCCGGTCGTCGGGCCGATCCGGCGGGCGAACTCGGCGACCGCCTCCAGTTGCGGGGTGCCGAAGCTGAAGTCGAGGGTGGTGAAGTACTGGGCGAGGGTCGCCTCGTCGAAGGCCTCCCAGCGGGCCGCCTGTTCGGCGACCTTGGCGACCTCCTCCAGGGAGAGGTTGCGGGATTCGAGGAAGGCCTCGTGGACCTGGCGGGTGATGTCCGGCTCGCGGCCGGCGTAGTCGCGGCGGGCCGCCCAGACCGCGAAGACGAACGGCAGGCCCGTCCACTCCTTCCAGAGCGTGCCGAGGTCGTGGACCTCAAGGCCGTAGCGCGGGCCGTCCAGTAGGTTCGCCCGCAGTGCCGCGTCACCGATCAGGACCGCCGCCTCCGCCTCCTGCATCATCAGGCTGAGGTCGGGCGGGCAGGTGTAGTAGTCGGGCTGGACGCCGTAGCGGTCGGCGAGCAGCAGCTGGGCGAGGCGGACGGACGTGCGCGAGGTCGAGCCCAGGGCGACCCGGCGGCCGTCCAGCTGGTCGAGCGGGACCTGCGAGACGATCACGCAGGACATCACCGGGCCGTCGCACCCGACGGCGATGTCCGGGAAGGCGACCAGGTCGTCGGCGTTCTTCAGGAACTCGACGAGGGTGACGGGACCGATGTCGAGGTCGCCGCGTACGAGCTGCTCGCTGAGCTTCTCCGGGGTGTCCTTGGTCAGCTCGAAATCGAGGAGCGTGCCGGTTCTCGCGAGCCCCCAGTAGAGGGGAAGGCAGTTCAGGAACTGGATGTGGCCGACGCGCGGCCGGGTGCGAGCATTGTCCACATCGCGAGACTAGACCCCGTCCGGCACGGTGCCGCTACCGGCCCCGCCGTCAAATGGCCCAACGGACGTTCAAACATCCGGGTGAAGTGATCTTGACCTCTATTGCTTTCGGCTGGCCGCGTGCTAGGCTCGCCGCAAGTTGCAGTTTGGTTTCCCTTGCAGTACAGAGCCTGCGGAGCATGTGACCGCGGGCTCTCGTCGTTTTCAGACGAATGCAGTTGTGCAGCACCGTTTCGCACGTGCAGGTTCTGGAGCAGGGCAACCCTTTTGAGCCCAAGGAGGGCTTATGGCTACCGGAACCGTGAAGTGGTTCAACGCCGAAAAGGGCTTTGGCTTCATCGCCCAGGAGGGCGGCGGCCCCGACGTCTTCGTTCACTACTCCGCGATCAACGCCTCCGGCTTCCGCTCCCTCGAGGAGAACCAGCAGGTGAGCTTCGACGTGACGCAGGGCCCGAAGGGTCCGCAGGCGGAGAACGTCACCCCCGTCTGATCACTGCCTGATCGCAGAACCTGAGTGCAGTACCCAAGGAGCCCCGCACCGTTCCGGTGACGGGGCTCCTGCCTTTCCCGCGCCTGCCGCGCTTTCCTGCCCCACCCCGCCCCGGCCACCGATGAATTCTGCGCGAATTCTCTACGTGTGCTGCATGACGAGGATGAAGGTCGTGCCCGGCTCCAGCGCCTCGTACGAGTGCGCGATGTCCCCCCGGTAGGTCATGTAATCGCCGGGACCGAGTTCCGCCTCCTCGCCCGCCGGCCCCGCCTTGATCCGGCCCGAGCCCACGATCAGATGCTCGACCGTGCCAGGGATGTGCGGTTCCGACACCCGGGCCGCCCCGGGCTCGGCGCTCAGCCGGTAGATGTCCCGCCGGGCCGCGGGAGGGCTCGCCGACAGCAGGGTGGCGGCATAGTTCGCCTGCGCCGAGGCGACCGCCGGACCCTCACCGGCCCGGATCACCTGGACGCTCGGCGCCGGCGGCTCCACCAGCGCGCTGAACGGCACCCCCAGCGCGACCGCGAGCGCCCACAAGGTCTCCACGTTCGGATTTCCGCTCGCCCCCTCCAACTGGGAGAGTGTGGATTTCGCGATTCCGGCGCGCTTGGCCAGCTCGGAGAGGGACAGGCCGGCGCGGGTGCGCTCGCGCTTGAGCGATGCGGCGATCCACTCCAGGGGAAGCCGGGCGGCAGGCTCGGACATGTCGTTCGCTCCATCGGTACGATCGTTCGGCTTGACGGACAGAGTGCCCTCTGTTCATTGTAGAAAACATGCGTTCGTTGCTCCGAACACCCAGTGACCGTTCACTGATCCGTGACAGCTCCCTCGTCTGGCTGGCCAGCGGTGTCGTCGGCGTCTCCTTCGGTGCCGTCTCCGTCGCCGGCGGGCTGCCGGTGTGGGTACCGGTGCTCATGTCAGTGGTGGTGTACGCCGGATCGGCCCAGTTCAGCGCGGTCGGGGTCCTGCTCGCCGGCGGCGGCCCGGTCGCCGCCGCCGCGACCGGGCTCCTGCTGAACACCCGTACGGCCGCGTTCAGTCTGGCCGTCGCCGAGATCATCGGGAGCGGGCGGGCGGCCCGCTTCCTCGGCGCCCACCTGGTCACCGACGAGACCGTGGCCTTCGCCCTCGCCCAGCCCGATCCGGTACGCCGGCGCAGGGCGTTCTGGATCTCCGGGCTCGGCCTGTTCGCCGTGTGGAACACCGGCGTGCTGGCCGGTGCGCTCGCCGGGGGCGCGCTCGGGGACACGGCCCGCTACGGCCTCGACGCCGCGTTTCCCGCCGTACTGGTGGCGCTCGTCCTGCCCCAGCTGCGGGGCGATGCGACGGTGCGGAGGTGTGCCCTGCTCGGCGCGGTCATCGCCCTCGCGGCGACGCCCGCCGTACCCGCCGGAGTGCCGGTGCTGCTCGCCCTGGCGGGACTCTTCCTGCATCGCCGACAGCCTGTGGAGGCCACCGTATGAACGCCGCCGTCGTCGTGATCCTCGCGCTGGCCGTGGGCACGTACGCCTTCCGGCTGGTGGGGCCGGTGCTGCACGGACGGGTCGAGGTACCGGCCCGGGCCCAGGAGCTGGCCTCGGCCGGGGCGGTGGTGCTGCTCGTCGCGCTGCTGGCCACCGGCGCGCTGACGGAGTCCGGTGGTTTCGCGGGCTGGGCCCGGCCCGCCGGGGTCCTGGCCGGCGGCGTACTCGCCTGGCGCCGCGCGCCCTTCGCGGTGGTGGTCCTGGGGGCGGCGGCCACGACGGCCCTGCTACGGGTGGCGGGCCTGGGCTAGGCCGCCTTCCGCCAGACCGTCAGCTCCCCCTTGAGGAAGGCGATGTCCGGCATCGCGGTCGACTTCGTCCGGATCACGAACAGCCCGATGTTCCCCTCCGCGTCCTTCAGGCAGATCTCGGTGCCGTTCGCCGCAGCGGCCAGCGGAAGGGTGTGGTTCTTCTCGTGCGCGAGCATGAGACGGCACGTGTCGAGGGTGCCGTCGCCGGGCTTGCCGAACACCTGGAGGAACACGGCGGTGTCGCTCTCCAGCTCGCAGCCGGCCGTCCTGCAGCCGAAGCGGACGTCCCCCTCGCGGTTCTTCAGCGCGTCGTCCGGGTTCCGGAGGTTCACCGAGTTCTTCGCGTCCAGCCACACCAGGGGGTAGGGGGTGGCGACCGGTTGCCGGGGCGACGCCGAGGAAAACGGCGCGGCCCCGGACGTACCGGCACCGGCCCCCGAGGCCGACGCGTGCGAGGAGCCCGGTGAGGCCGAGGAGGACACCGAGGGGCGCGCGGCCGCTCCCGCGGAGGCCGGGGAGCCGGCCGCGGCCCGGTGCCCGGGCCGGTCCTTCGCGTCCATGACCGACCACGCCAGCAATGTCACCAGCAACGCGCCCGCCACCCCGCCGGCCGAGATCAGCGCCGTGCGCCGCCGGCGGGCCTTCCCGCCCTGTGGCACCGGCCGCGTCGGGACGAGCAGCGGCTGCGTGTGCACGGGGGCGCGAGGGGCGACCGGGGCCGGAACCGCGACCTCGGGCCCGGTGATGTCCCGCCACACGGCCGGCCCGCCGCCCGAGTCGGCGTGCTCCGCCAACCGCTGCCGGCACCACTCCACCACCTCCGCCGCGGTGGCCCGCTCCGCCGGCTCGGCGTCCAGGCATCGGGCGAGCAGCGGACGCAGGGGCTCCGGCAGCAGCGACAGGTCGGGCTCGGAGTGCACGATCCGGTAGAGCACGTTGATCGCCGGGCCGTCCCCGTAGAGCGGTCGGCCCAGCGCCGCGAACGCCGCCGTCTGGCCGAGCGCGAACACGTCGGTCGCCGCCGTGGCCTCGTCCCCCGACGCCTGCTCGGGAGCCATGAACGAGGGCGTGCCGATGGCGGCGCCCGTGGCGGTGTACGCGGTGCCGTCGGCCGCCGTCGAGATGCCGAAGTCGATGACCCGCGGCCCGTCGGCGGCAAGCAGCACGTTCGACGGCTTCAGGTCCCGGTGCACGATGCCCTCGGCGTGGATGGCCTGCAGCGCCTCCGCCACCCCCGCCATCAGCCACAGCACCGCCGGCACCGGCAGCGGTCCGCGCCGGGCCACGGCCTCCGCCAGCGAAGGCCCCGGCACGTACAGCGTCGCCAGCCACGGCGGCACGCCGTCCGCGTCCGCGTCGATCAGCTCGGCGGTGTACGCGCCCCGCACCCGCCGGGCCGCCTTGATCTCCCGCGCGAACCGCCGCCGGAAGTCCGGGTCGTCCGCCAGCTCCGGCCGCACCACCTTGATCGCCACCGGTCGCCCGCCGTGCGTGTGCGACAGGTACACCCGGCCCATCCCGCCCGCGCCGAGCCGCGCGGCGAGCCGGAAGCCGGCCACCACGGCCGGATCGTCCGCCTGCAGTGGCTGGAAGACCTCCATCGCATGGGTCATCGGCCCACTTCCCCCCGTTCCGCCGAGTCGGCCAACCCCAGCAGCCTAAAGGGGTGTTAGTTCGGGCCGGTACGGTCCCTCCCCATGACCGACACCGAGGACTTCGTCACCGCCGCCCGCACCTTCTACGACACCATCGCCGACGACTACGACGACCGCTTCAAGGACGTGATGAGCCGTCTGCCGCTGGAGCGGGCCCTCCTCGGCGCCTACGCCGAACTCGTCGGCCCGGCCGGGACGGTGGCCGACCTCGGCTGTGGCCCCGGGCGGGTCACCGCCCTCCTCGCCGCCCTCGGTCTCGACGTCTTCGGACTCGACCTGTCCGAGTCCATGCTCGCCGTCGCCCGCCGCGAGCATCCCGCTCTGCGGTTCGAGCAGGGCTCGATGCTGGACCTCGACCTGGCCGACGGCTCTCTCGCCGGGGTGGTCTCCTGGTACTCCAGCATTCACACACCGGTGGACGAACTCCCGCGTCTGTTCGCCGAGTTCCACCGGGTCCTGGCTCCCGGCGGACACCTGCTGATCGCCTTCCAGGTGGGCGACCAGCCCCTGCACCTCGCCCAGCCCTTCGGGCACCCGGTGGCCCTGGACTTCCACCGCCGGCGCCCGGACCGGATCGCCGCGCTGCTCGGCGCCGCCGGGTTCGCGCTCGGCTCCACCACCGTGCGCGAACCGGACGAGGAGGCCGGGGAGTCGGTCGCACAGGCCTGCCTGTTCGCCCGGAAGGAGGGCTGACCGGGCCGCGCTCGCCCTCAGCCCACGGCCCGGAACTCCGCGCCGCTCGCCCTCAGCCCGCGGCCCGGAACTCCGCGACCGTGTCGGCGAACGCCCGGGCCGGAGGGCTGAGGGCGTCCCAGCGGCGGACGGCCCAGCCGACCGGAAGGGGGCGCAGGCCCGGCAGCGGGACGAGCCGCAGGTCGCCCTCGCCCGGTACCGGCAGCCCCGGCACGGCGGGTACGACCGCCCGGCCGACCGCCAGCTCGGCCAGCAGCAGCGCCGTGTCCCAGTCGGCGACGCTCGGGTCGTAGGTGAGCCGGACGCCCAGCTCGGCGCAGGCCGCGTCGAGGTGGACGGCGGAGGTGGAGTTGGGGGGAAGCCGGATCAGACGGACGTCCCGCAGGTCGGCGGGGTCGAGATCCGGCCGCCCGGCCAGGGGGTCGTCGGCGCGGACGGCGAGCAGCCAGGGCAGTGCGGCGACCGTCCGCTGCTCGATGCCGCGCACCGGGGAGCCGACGGTGATCCAGGCGAGGTCCAGGGTGCCGTCGGCCAGCGCGTCGAAGGTGCCGCGTCCCGAACTGACCGTCCGGAACTCCAGGTTGACCTTGGGGTGGCGGCGGCGGAAGGTGACCACCGCGTCGGACATGAAGTGCCGGACCGTGGTGGCACCGGTGGCGACGCGGACGTGGCCGCTGTGGCCGTCGACGAGGTCGCGCAGCCGGCGTACCGCGAGGTCGAGGCCGGATATGCCCTCGGCCGCCGCCGCTTCCAGGATCCGCCCGGCCTGGGTGAGGGCGACTCCTCGCGGTTGCCGTTCCAGCAGCGCGACCCCTGTCTCCCGCTCCAGGCGCTTGACGTGCTGGCTGACGGCGGACTGGGTGCAGCCGAGGTCCCGCGCGACGGAGCTGAGGCTGCCGGCGCGGCACACGGCCACGAACACGCGGAGGTCTTCGAGGGTCACAACCCCCAAGCTAACACTTGGGGTTGCCGAGAAAACCCAAGGATTGACTGGCTGTTGAGGTCGTACGAGGATCGATGCCGGGCCGCGACCGACCCAGGCGGCAACCCGCTCCCCGCCCCGCCGAGTCCGGACCGAGGCGGGATCAGCGAGGAGCGGGTGTCGACCGATCGCCGTGCCCCGCGCGGGCGTGCGGCCTCAGTTCCCGTACAGGCTCTCCACCTCGCGGGAGAAGTCCCGTGTGATCGCCTCGCGGCGGAGCTTCATGGAAGGCGTCAGATGCCCTGCCTCCTCGGTGAAGTCCACGGGCAGGACGGCGAAGCGGCGGATGGACTCGGGGCGGGACACCAGCTTGTTGGCCTCGTCGATCGCGCGCTGCAGGACCGCTTCCAGCTCCGGGTCGCCCACGAGGAGTTCCGGTGGCACCGGGTGCTTGCCGATCATCTGCCGCCAGTGGGTGATGCCGTCGGGGTCGAGGGTGATCAGCGCGCTCACGTACGGGCGTGCGTCGCCGACCAGCATCACCTGGGAGATCAGCGGGTGCTGGCGCAGCCAGTTCTCCAGCGGCGCCGGGGCCACCGACTTGCCGCCCGCCGTGATCAGCAGTTCCTTCTTGCGGCCGGTGATGGTGAGGTAGCCCTCGTCGTCCAGTTCGCCGAGGTCGCCGGTGGCCAGCCAGCCGTCCCTCGTCGCGGGGACGACGCCGCCGGCCTGCGGGTCCCAGTAGCCGCGCAGGACGTGGTCGCCGGCGACGAGGATCTCGCCGTCGGCAGCGATCCGGACCCGGGTGCCGGGCAGCGGCCAGCCGACCGTGCCCAGGCGGGGTTTGAGGGGCGGGGTGACGGTCGTGGCGCCGGTCGTCTCCGTCAGGCCGTAGCCCTCGAATATCTCGATGCCGGCGCCGGCGTAGAACGCGGCGAGGCGGCGGCCGAGCGGGGAGCCGCCGCAGATGGCGTACCGGACGCGACCGCCCATGGCGGTGCGGATCTTGCGGTAGACGAGCGGGTCGTAGAAGCTGCGGGCCGTCTTCAGGGAGCGGCTCGGGCCGCTGCCGCTGCCGGTCTGCCGGGCCTCCAGCGCCTCGCCGTAGCGCCGGGCGACGGTGGTGGCCCGGTCGAAGGCCGCGACCCGGCCGCCGGACTCGGCCTTCGCGCGGGCCGAGTTGTAGACCTTCTCCAGCATGTACGGGATGGTCAGCAGGGCGGTCGGTCTGAAGGCCGCGAGGTCCGGCAGCAGGTCCTCGGCGGCCAGGCTCGGGGCGTGGCCGAGGCGGACCCGGGCGCGGACGCAGGCGATGGCCACCATGCGTCCGAAGACATGGGACATCGGCAGGAACAGCAGGACGGACGGCTCCTCGTCCTGGGCCTTGAAGACCGGGTGGAGCAGCTCGATGGCGTTGTCGACCTCGGCGAAGAAGTTGCCGTGCGAGAGGGCGCAGCCCTTGGGGCGGCCGGTGGTGCCGGAGGTGTAGATGAGGGTGGCGAGGGTGTCGGGGCCCAGCATGCCGCGCCGTACGGCGATCTCGGCGTCCGGCACCTGTACGCCGGCCTCTGCGAGCCGGGTCACGTGCTCCTTGTCCATCACCCACAGGTGGCGCAGGTCGGGCAGGTGCGGCAGTTCGGGGCCGATGGCGGTGGCCTGGGCGGTGGTCTCGGTGAGCAGGGCGACGGCGCCGGAGTCGTGCAGGATCCAGCGGGTCTGGAAGACCGACGAGGTGGGGTAGATCGGCACGGTGACCAGGCCGGCGGCCCAGGCGGCGAAGTCGAGCAGCGTCCACTCGTACGTCGTGCGGGCCATGACGGCGACACGGTCACCCGGCACCAGCCCCTCGGCGATCAGCCCCTTGGCCACCGCGCGCACCTGCTCGGCGAAGTGCGCGGCCGTGACGTCCGCCCAGCGGCCGTCGGGCAGGCGGCGGCTGAGCACGACGGAGGCGGGGGCCGTCTCCGCGTTGTCGAACGGCAGGTCCGCGAGGGAACCGTGCTTCACCGGGGCCGCGAACGGCGGTACCGACACCTCCCGCACGGCGCCGTCGAGCCGTTGCACCGAGGGTTCCACGAGGACCGGACGGCCGTCGTAGTCGGTGGCGGAGACGGGGGCGCCGGAGGAGGCGGGGTCGTGCGGGTACGGGGTGGACACGGGCGGCTCCTCTGGCGTGCGTGCACCTGCGGCGCCTTGGCGGAAAGGGGTTACCGCAGGTTAGGGAGGTGATCGTACGGCTCCACCGTGAGGGGATTGTGCGGGTCCGGAGGTGGTCCCGGGCCGGGGGTGTGCAGCCTCGGGGGTTATGTGAGGGGGATTCAACTTCCATGCCGAGGGGGGACTTCGACGGGCCCGTCTCGACCTCCCCTCCCCCTGTGACGTAGGCTTACCGGCGGTAACCTTACTCCAGAGTAAGCAGTGGGGGCAGGACATGGCAGACCACCATCCGCGCTTCACCGGCCGCACCGTGGGCCAGAGCCCGCTGGGGGGGATGACCACCGTCACCCTGGCCGCCGCCCCCGCGCCGGCCCCGCTGCTGGCCCGGGGCGTCCTGCGCTCCCCCTTCAAACGCCCCTCCCCCGAGGCCGGCTTCCCGCGCGCCCGTCTGGTGCTGCCCGGGGTGCGGCTCGACCTGGCCCGGCTGGCCGCCTACGAGCGCGTCTGCGGTTTCCCCACCGGCGACGACGCCCTCCCGGTCACCTATCCGCACGTCCTCGGCTTCCCGCTGGCCATGCGGCTGATGAGCGACCGGGCCTTTCCGCTGCCCCTGCCGGGTCTGGTCCACACGTCGATCGAGATCACCGGACACACGCCCCTTCCGGCGACCGGCGTGTACGAACTCGCCGTCCACGTCGAAGGACTGGCCCCGCACCGGCGCGGCACCGAAGCCACGGTGGTCACGGGGGTGCGGGCCGACGGGGAGGTCGTATGGGAGTCGCGGAGCACATACCTCGCGCGGCACCGGACCGACGTGTCCGGGCAGTCACCCGCCGCGCCGGCGCCACCGCTTCCGGTGCGGGCCGAGTGGCGGCTCGCCGGGGACGTCGGCCGGCGGTACGGCGCCGCCTCCGGCGACCGCAACCCCATCCACCTGCATCCCTTCACCGCCCGCCTCTTCGGCTTCCCACGGGCCATCGCGCACGGCATGTGGACGGTCGCCCGCTGCGTGGCCGCCCACGGAGTCCCGGACAGGGCGGTGGTCCGGGCCTGGTTCCGGGCGCCGGTGCTGCTGCCCGCGACGCTGAGCTACGGTGCGGACGGCACCGGCCGGTTCGAGCTGCGGGGGCCGGACGGGAGGCTACACCTCTCCGGAGGGGCATGGCCGCTGGGGGCGGAGGCGGTGGGCTAGGCGCCACCCCGCGCCCGGCAGCGGCGAGGCGCTCCCCGCGGCGCTAGACCTCCGCCGGCGGAACCCAGGGACGCCCCCGCATCAGGTTGCCCAGGCCCGCCCAGGCGACGTTCATCAAGGTGACCGTCACCGACCGGGCGGTGACTCCGGGCGTGGCGTTGGCCCAGGAGGCCAGTGACTCCGCCGCGCCGACCAGCGCCTCGGCGAGCCCCGCGACCTCGTGCTCGGCGAGATCGGGATCTCGGTGCGCCTCGCGTGCGGCGACGGCGACCAGCCGGGTCACGAACGCGACGATCTCCTCGCGCATCGCGGCGACCTCGCCCGCGAAGGGCTCCCCGTGCGTACGGGCCTGGAGGTGCAGCACCGACCAGGCGTCGGGGTGCTCGGCGGTGTGCGCGAAGAAGGCCTGCAACCCGTCCCACAGCTGGCGGTCGACGGGCAGGTCGGTGCGGACCCCGGCGCGGACGGCCTGCGTCAGCGCGGTGGCCTCGCGCCGGATGCAGGCGGTGAAGAGGTCTTCCTTGGAGTTCAGGTACAGATAGACCAACGGCTTCGACACGCCCGCGAGTTCGGCGATCTCGTCCATCGAGGCGGCCATGTAGCCGCGTTGGCCGAAGATCCGCACGGCGGCGTCGAGCATCTGCTGCTCCCGCACCGCACGCGGCATCCGTCTGGTCTTCGCCCCACCCATGGGGCAAGACTAATTGCGGCCCAGGGCGCCGGGAGCCGTCCCGTCGGTCAGGAGGGCTGGCCCTGTGCCCGGGCGGTGTCGTCGGCGAGGTCCTCCTGGTTGCGGTTGGCGTCCAGGTTCGCCTTCATCCGGTCGACGCGGTTCACGATGTGCACCGAGGCCCGGTCCCGCTCCTTGCGCAGCACCACCCAGCTGATCGGCGCCGACAGCACCAGCGACAGCAGCAGCACCCACAGGAAGTTGGAGCTGCCGAAACCGCGCGGGAAGATGCCGGAGTAGACGGCTCCCCAGACGACCACGAGGCAGCCGGCGAAGATGCCGAGGCGCATCAGCGTGTAGCGGAGCATCTCAATCCACTCGTCCGATTCCAAAAGGGGTCATCGTCCAGTGAAGCACGCCCGCGACGGGATCTTGCAAGGGGGTCAGCCGAGGGGCAGCAGCATGATCACGTCGTCGCGGTCGTCGCCGGGTGCCACCCGGATGGCGCCCGGCACCCGGCCGACCTCCTTGTAGCCGCAGGAGCCGTAGAACCGCTCCAGACCCAGACCGCCCCGGCAGGTCAGCCGTATCGCGTCGACGCCGTCGAAGGCGCGGGCCGCGTCCGCGGCGGCCGCCAGCAGGTCGCGGCCGTACCCCTTGCCCTGGTGCCTGGGGTGGACCATCACCGTGTACAGCCACACCCAGTGCTTCTGCAGCCGGTGCGTGTTGAAGGAGAAGAAGGCGGTCGCGGCCGGCCGGCCCGTCTCGTCGCAGCCGACGAGCAGCCGGTGGCGGCCCTCGGCCATGGCCACGAAGTGCTTCACCAGTTCCGGCCGGACGTCCTCCCGGCCGACCGGCGGTACGAAGCCGACGGCGCCGCCCGCGTTGGAGACGTCCGTCCACAGGTCGAGGACGCCGTCGCGCAAGGTGGGAGTGATGGCGGGGTCCAGAGTGAAGGTAAGCGGCATTTGGGCACTGTACCTATTACCCAAGGGCGCGCGCAGCCACTTTCAGATCGGCGACGAGCCCCTGGTACGCGGCCTTCCTGTCCTCGTCGTCCTGCGTCCGCAGCACCGACGACGGGTGCACGGTCGGCACCAGCCGCTCCGGCCGCCCGTGGATCTCCTCCTCCAGCACCGTCCCGCGGACCTCGCCCACCCGGAACGACGACCCCAGCAGCGCCTTGCCGGCGGTCGCGCCCAGCACCACGATCAACTCGGGCTCGACCAGCGCCAGCTCCGCCGCGAGCCACGGCCCGCACGCGGTCATCTCCCGCAGGCTCGGCGCCTTGTGGATCCGGCGCTTGCGGGGCTCGGCCCGGGTGAACTTGAAGTGCTTGACCGCGTTGGTGACGTACGCGTCCGCCGGGTCTATGCCGGCCTCCTCCAGGGCGCGGTCGAGCAGTCTTCCCGCGGGACCGACGAACGGCTTGCCCTGGCGGTCCTCCTGGTCACCGGGCTGTTCCCCGACGAGCATCACGCGCGCGTGCGCGTCGCCCGCGCCGAACACCGTCTGCGTGGCGTCCCGGTGCAGGGGGCAGCCCCGGCAGCCGGCCGCGGCCCTGCGCAGGGCGGACAGACCGGCGCCCTCCGGGACGAAAGGCGCCGCCGTGTAGGCGTCTTCGGGGGCAGTCGTACGGGAACTCACCGCTGCCGGGTACCCCCTCAGGACGCCCTGTTCACACCCGCATCGGCTGGGGGGACTCGCGGCGCGCCGGGTCGGGGCCGTCGTACTCGCGGATGATCTCGTACCGCGTGTTCCGCTCCACCGGGCGGAAACCGGCGTCCCGGATCAGGTCCAGCAGGTCGTCACGGGTCAGCTTGTTCGGCGTGCCGTAGTTGTCCGCGTCGTGCGTGATCTTGTACTCGACGACCGAGCCGTCCATGTCGTCCGCGCCGTGCTGCAGGGCCAGCTGGGCGGTCTGCACGCCGTGCATGACCCAGAAGACCTTCACGTGCGGGACGTTGTCGAAGAGGAGCCGGGAGACCGCGAAGGTCTTCAGCGCCTCCGCGCCGGTCGCCATCTGGGTACGGGCCTGAAGGCGGTTACGGATCTTGCCGTCCTTCATGTCCACGAAGTCGTGCTGGTAGCGCAGCGGAATGAAGACCTGGAAGCCGTTCGTCTCGTCCTGCAGCTCGCGGAGCCGCAGAACGTGGTCGACGCGGTGCCTCGGCTCCTCGATGTGCCCGTAGAGCATGGTGCACGGGGTCTTCAGACCCTTCTCGTGCGCCAGGCGGTGGATCCTGGACCAGTCCTCCCAGTGGGTCCTGTGGTCCACGATGTGCTGCCGGACCTCCCAGTCGAAGATCTCGGCTCCGCCGCCGGTGAGGGACTCCAGGCCCGCGTCGATCAGCTCGTCCAGGATCTCCGAGGCCGACAGACCGCTGATCGTCTCGAAGTGGTGGATCTCCGTCGCCGTGAAGGCCTTCAGCGAGACGTGCGGCAGGGCGGCCTTCAGCTCGCGCAGGGAGCGCGGGTAGTAGCGCCACGGCAGGTTGGGGTGCAGGCCGTTGACGATGTGCAGCTCGGTGAGGTTCTCCGACTCCATCGCCTTGGCGAGCTTGACGGCCTCCTCGATGCGCATCGTGTACGCGTCCTTCTCCCCCGGCTTGCGCTGGAAGGAGCAGTAGGCGCAGGAGGCCGTGCACACGTTGGTCATGTTCAGGTGCCGGTTGACGTTGAAGTGCACGACGTCACCGTTCTTGCGGGTGCGCACCTCGTGGGCGAGGCCGCCGAGCCACGCCAGGTCGTCCGACTCGTACAGCGCGATGCCGTCCTCGCGAGTCAGCCGCTCACCGGAGCGGACCTTCTCCTCCAGCTCGCGCTTGAGCCCGACGTCCATACCCACACCTTTCTACGACAGCCCGACCAACCGTATCCCTAGACCTCTTCGGGCAGCTCCCCGACCCGGTTCTCCCACTTCGTGGACAGCACGATGGTGGTACGGGTACGCGAGACGCCCTTGGTGCCGCTGAGCCGCCGGATGGTCCTCTCCAGACCGTCCACGTCGGACGAGCGCACCTTGAGCATGTAGGAGTCGTCGCCGGCGATGAACCAGCAGTCCTCGATCTCCGGCAGGTCCCGCAGCCGCTGGGCGACGTCCTCGTGGTCGGCCGCGTCGGAGAGCGAGATGCCGATCAGCGCGGTGACGCCGAGGCCGAGCGAGGCCGCGTTCACCGTGGCGCGGTAACCGGTGATGACACCGGCCGCTTCCAGCCGGTTGATGCGGTCGGTGACGCTCGGGCCCGACAGGCCGACGAGGCGCCCCAGCTCCGCGTAGGAGGCCCGGCCGTTCTCCCTCAGGGCCTGGATGAGCTGCCTGTCCACCGCGTCCATGCGATCGAAGCCTTCCGCTGAAGAGTTCCGAGTTGATGAGAGGTACTGCGACGTGCCCGGCCGAACCGCTGGTCCGTCAGTCCGCCGAACCGCCGCCCAGCTCGCCCCGCCACCGCCGGTACAGGCCGTGCGCGACACCGGCCGCGTCCAGCACCCGTCCGGCGACGAAGTCCACCAGGTCCTGGATGTGCGTGGCGCCCGCGTAGAAGGCGGGCGAGGCCGGTACGACGGTGGCACCGGCGTCGTCCAGCGCGACCAGGTGACGCAGGGTCTGCCCGTTCAGCGGCGTCTCCCGCACCGAGACGACCAGCGTCCGGCGCTCCTTCAGGGTGACGCTCGCCGCACGCTGCAGCAGGTCCTTTGAGAGCCCGAGCGCCACACCGGCCACGCAGGCGGTGGAGGCGGGCACGATGAGCATCCCCTTCGCCGCGTACGACCCGGAGGACGGACCGGCGGCGAGGTCGCCCGCGCTCCAGTGCCGCATCCCGCTGATGTCCACGTCGAAGGTCCCGGGCTTGCCGTCGGCGCCCCGGGCCAGCCATTCCCGCAGGTCGTCCTGCCAGTGGGCGTCGCGGAACGAGATCCCCGTCTCGTCCAGCAGCGTCAGCCGCGAGGCCCGGCTGACCACCAGGTCGACCGCCTCGCCCGCCTCCAGCAGCGCCCGCAGCACGGCTGCCGCATACGGCGTCCCGGAAGCACCGGACACCCCCACGATCCAAGGCACGCGCTGCGTTTCTCCTGCGTTCACACCTTGAGCGTACCGGTCGGTCGGGAGTTGCTCAGGCCGGGTGGCCCGGGGTTCGTCAGACGGTCAGACCGCGGACCAGGAGATCAAGCAGGGCGCACACGAACAGGGCAATGCCGATGAAGCCGTTGACCGAGAAGAACGCCCTGTTGAGGCGGGACAGGTCGTGGGGGCGGACGATGCGGTGTTCGTAGACGAAGGCGCCCGCGACGATCAGCAGGCCCAGCCAGAAGAAGGCACCGGCATCCGTGGCCACCGCGTACCAGACGAACAGGGCCGTGGTGATCGTGTGGCAGGCCCGCGCGCCCCAGATCGCCGCCGGGATGCCGAAGCGGGCCGGGACCGACAGGACGCCGATCTCCCGGTCGGTCTCGACGTCCTGGCAGGCGTAGATCAGGTCGAAACCGCCGATCCAGATGCCGACCGCGAGGCCGAGGATCACCGCGTCCCGGTTCCAGGAGCCGGAGACGGCGAGCCAGCCGCCGACGGGTCCCATGGCCTGGGCGAGACCGAGGATGGCCTGCGGGAAGTTCGTGAAGCGTTTGCCGTAGGGGTAGACCACCATCGGGATGACGGCCACCGGGGCGAGAGCCAGGCACAGCGGGTTGAGCAGGGCCGCCGCGCCCAGGAAGACCACCAGGGCGATCAGGGCGCCCGTCCAGGCGTGCCGGACCGACATCGCGCCGGTCACCAGTTCCCGGTGGGCCGTGCGCGGGTTCCGGGCGTCGATCTCACGGTCGATGATCCGGTTGACCGCCATCGCGAACGTGCGCAGGCCGACCATGCAGATGGTGACCAGCAGCAGCCGGCCCCAGTGGATGGTGCGGTCCCCTTCGTACATCGCCGTGAGGGAGGCGATGTAGGCGAAGGGGAGCGCGAAGACCGAGTGCTCGATCATCACCAGGCGCAGGAAGGCTTTGGTGCGTCCCGGCTGCGGGATCGCTGCGGAGGCGCTGCTCACAGGCCGTACTCCTTCCAGCGGCGGTCCACCAGGGCCGCCGTGTCGGGGTCGGAGAGGACCATGTCCGGCCAGCCCCCGTCCCGGGTGTAGCCCTCCTCCGGCCACTTCTTCGTGGCGTCGATCCCCGCCTTGCCACCCCAGAACTGCTGGTAGGAGGCGTGGTCGAGGTGGTCGACGGGGCCTTCGACGACCGTGAGGTCACGGGCGTAGTCGGTGTTGCCGAGGGCCCGCCAGGCGACCTCGTGCAGGTCGTGCACGTCGCAGTCGGAGTCCACGACCACGATCAGTTTGGTCAGGGACATCATGTGCGCCCCCCAGACCGCGTGCATCACCTTCTGCGCGTGCTTCGGGTACTTCTTGTCGATCGAGACGATCGCGCAGTTGTGGAAGCCGCCGGCCTCGGGCAGGTGGTAGTCCACGATGTCCGGGACGATGACCTTCAGCAGGGGGAGGAAGAACCGCTCCGTCGCCCTGCCCAGCGGGCCGTCCTCCGTGGGCGGGCGGCCCACGACGATCGACTGCAGCAGCGGGCGCCTGCGCATCGTCACGCAGTCGATCCTCAGCGCCGGGAAAGGCTCCTGAGGGGTGTAGAAACCGGTGTGGTCGCCGAAGGGGCCCTCGGGCAGCATCTCGCCCGGCTCCAGCCAGCCCTCCAGGACGACCTCGGCCTGGGCCGGCACCTGCAGGGGCACCGTCTTGCAGTCGACCATCTCGATCCGCTTGCCCGCGATGAACCCGGCGAAGAGGTACTCGTCGATGTCGCCGGGCAGCGGGGCGGTGGAGGCGTAGGTGACGGCCGGGGGGCAGCCGAAGGCGATGGCGACGGGCAGCCGCTCCCCCCGGCGCGCGGCCACCTGGTAGTGGTTGCGGCTGTCCTTGTGGATCTGCCAGTGCATGCCGATGGTGCGCCGGTCGTGGCGCTGGAGGCGGTACAGCCCGAGGTTGCGGACGCCCGTCTCCGGGTCCTTGGTGTGCGTGAGGCCCAGGTTGAAGAAGGAGCCGCCGTCCTGGGGCCAGGTGAACAGTGCCGGGAGCCGGTCGAGGTCCACCTCGTCCCCGTGCAGGACGACCTCCTGGGCGGGAGCCTCCTTGACCTTCTTCGGCGGCACGTGCGTCATCGCGCCGAGCTTGCCGAAGGCCTCGCGCACGCCGACGAAGCCGTGCGGCAGCTCGGGCCGCAGCAGGCCGCCGATCTTCTCGGAGATCTCGCCGTACGACTTCAGGCCGAGCGCCTTCAGCAGCCGCCGGTCGGTGCCGAAGACGTTCATCGCGAGGGGCATCGCCGAGCCCTTCACGTTCTCGAAGAGGAGGGCCGGACCGCCGGACTTCTGCACCCGGTCGACGATCTCCCCGACTTCCAGACAGGGGTCGACCTCGGCCTTGATGCGCTTGAGGTCGCCCTCGCGCTCCAGCGCCCGCAGCAGGGAGCGAAGATCGTCGTAAGCCATGCGGTCAAGTATCGCCGACCTACCCCTTCGTCCCTGCGCCCACCCCTGCCCCGCGGGGGTGCGGCGCGGCTGGGATACTCGGCGATCATGAGACGTCGTCGCGTGTTACGGCTCCTGGTCCCGCTGTTCGCGCTCGCCGCGTGCGCGCCCCCGCAGGACACGGCCGGCTCCGCCGCATCCCCGGTGCGCCACTTCGCGGCCGCCGACCGTGAGGCAGCCCCCGACCTCGCCGGCACCGCGCTCGACGGCGGCCGGATCCGGCTGTCCGACTACCGCGGCAAGGTCGTCGTCCTCAACGTCTGGGCCGCCTGGTGCGGCCCCTGTCGTGCCGAGGCGCCCGAACTCTCCGAGGCCCAGCGGCACCTGGCGGCCAAGGGCGTCCAGGTGCTGGGCGTGGACACCGACGCCGACCGGTCCCAGGGCCGGGCGTTCGCCGGCGATCACCGGCTGGCCTACCCGAGCCTGCACGACCCCGGCAGCCGGCAGCTCGTCCACCGGCTGCCCGCGAAGTACCAGACGTCGACGCTGCCGTACACGCTGTTCATCGACCGGGACGGGAAGGTCGCCGCGCAGGGCCTGGTCAGGCTCAGCGAGGCGGACGTGCGCACGATCACGCGCCCGCTGCTCGCCGAGAAGACGCACGGGAGGCGCTGAGCGCGGCTCAGCGGGCGGCCAGGCAGTGGTCGGTCTGCCGCACCGGCGCGACCAGCCGGCTCAGCCGCATCAGCACGGTGTCGGTCTGCCGTACCGAGTCCGCGAGCGTGATCTCGACGGCGGGCCGGCGGCCGTAGGTGACGAGGACGTCGTGTCCGTCGCGCGCGGCGGTCTCGCGCAGCACCCAGTCGACGCCGTTCACGGCGATGCACGGGTCCTTCGTCTGGGCGGGCGGGTTGAGGCCGCAGCGCAGGCGGACCCGCCCGTGGCCCCAGGCCGTGAGTCCCTCGTAACTGACCGGGTCGCGCCGGTCGCCGTCCAGACGGTCCGGGTAGTGCGCGGCGATCCGGGCGCATGCCGGGTCCTTCGCCAGCGGCCCCTGCCGCATGCCGAACACCGGCGAGGCCAGCTCCCGGGCGACCAGCACACCACCGAGGGCCAGCCCCCCGGCGGCCACCGCGGCCGCCGCCCGCCTCCTGCGCGCACGCGTCCTCATCGCAGCCGCCTTTCCCCCGGTCCCCGGGCAGCGATCATGGAGCATCCATCATGGCCACCCGCTACCCTGGCCCGGTCACCGGGGCCGTCTCACTTCGTCGGGGGATCGCACGCCATGCTCAGGTATCTGCCGTTCCTGCTGGTCCTGGCCCTGTGGATCTACGCCTTCGTGGACTGCCTGAACACCCCCGAGGAAGAGGTGCGGCATCTGCCGAAGGTGGTGTGGGTGGTCGTCATCCTGCTCTTCGGCGAGGTACTGGTCGGCCCGGTCGCCTGGCTGATCACCGGCCGGGCGCGGCAGGCCCGGCCCGGCGGTTCCGCCGCCGCCTGGGTCGCGCCCGACGACAATCCCGAGTTCCTCAAGTCCCTGGGCAAGGACGACCGGGACACCTGAGGGCGCCGACCGAGGAGGCCCGGGCGGTGCGGAGCGCTGCCGATGGGCCCGTCCGCGCCGCCGGTGCCCGCGGTTCAGCCGCCCGGCCGCCGGGTCAGTCGGCCCGGAGGACCAGGTCCAGCAGCCCGGGGAAGCGGGCGTCGAACTCCGTCCGGCGCAGCCGGTTGACCCGCTTGGGGCCCTCGTCGCGCTGTTCCACCAGCCCGGCGCCGCGCAGCACCGAGAAGTGGTGGCTGAGGGCGGCCTTGCCCACCGGTACGTCGAAGCTGCCGCAGCTGCGGCTCCAGTCGGCACAGCCGGCCAGCTCCCTGACGAGGACGAGGCGTACCGGGTCGGCGAGGGCGGCCAGGGCCGTCTGCACCGGGACGTCGTCGGGGTGGGTGTGGTCCGGGGCGGTCCGGTGGCTGCTGGCGGTCACGTGAGTCCCCTCCCTCTTTCTCCGTCGTCCCCGTGCGGGGGCTTGCCGAGTGTTCGATGAAAACCATACACTCGCGGGTGTTCGCTTTTGATTGAACAGTCGAGTGGAGCCGGGGGTACGGCATGCGCGCGGTGGAGTTCCAGGAGTACGGCGGTCCCGAGGTGCTGCGGCTGGTGACGGCCCCGGTGCCGGAGCCCGGCCCCGGGCAGGTGAGCATCGACGTGGCCTACACCGGGGTGAACTTCGCCGACCTGAAGGCCCGTTCGGAGGGCTACCGGGTGCCCGCGCTGCCCTACGTCCCCGGCGTGGAGGTCTCCGGCCGCGTCCGCGCGATCGGCGCCGGCGTCACGGACCTCGCCGTCGGCCAGGAGGTGATGGCGCTCACGGAGGGCGGCGCGTACGCGGAGGTGACGGTGGCCGAGGCGGCCACCGTCTTCCCGGTCCCCTCCGGCCTGGACCTGCGCACCGCCGCGACCCTGCCCGCGGTGCTGCCCACGGCGTACGCCCTCGTCCACACCGTCGGCCGGCTCCAGCCCGGCGAGTCGGTCCTGGTGCAGGGCGCGGCCGGCGGCATCGGTACGGCGGTCGGCCGACTGGCCCGGGCGGCGGGCGCCGGGGCGGTGTACGGCGTGGTGTCCTCGGCCGCGAAGGCCGCCCACGCCAAGGACCACGGGTACGACGAGGTGTTCGTCGGCGCCTTCCAGGAGCAGGTGCGCGCGGCGACCGGCGGGCGGGGCGCCGACCTGGTCCTGGACCCCGTCGGCGGCGACACCCTGCGCGCCGGACTGGCCTCGCTGGCCGTCTTCGGGCGCCTGGTGTCCTTCGGCAACGCGAGCGGCGCCGAACCGTGGACCGTGGGCCAGCCCGAGCTGTACCCGCGCGGCGTCTCGGTGTCCGGCTTCTCCATCCTGACCCTGGCCGCCACGGCGCCGGACGTGCTGCGCCGGCTGTCGGAGCAGGCGTTCGCCAAGGCGGCCGACGGGACGGTGACGCTGCCGGTGACGGCCGAGTTCGCCCTGGCGGAGGCGGCGCAGGCGCACCGGCTGATGGGGGGACGGTCGAGCACGGGGAAGCTGCTGCTGCGGGTCGCGGACTGAGCCGACCTCAACTCCTCCCGTACTGACGGCACTTGGCGAGCACGGACGGCTTGCCATCGCGCACCCGGGGCGTTGTTAATGGTGGTCGCTGAGTTGCCAGGGATCGCCTGACCACTGGGGGACAGAAGCAGATGCAGACCGGCCCGCCACCCGAGCGCCCGACCCAGGATCCGCCGACCGCACCCGCCCCGCCGCGGGAAGCGCCCGCGGCACCGCCCGCGGCGCCCGGCGCCACGCCACACCCGCCGGACGTCCCCGCGCCGCCGGCCCGTCCGGCCCCTTCCCGGCTCGATCTGCGGGTCAGCAAGCGGATCCTGTGGATCGGCGCGGCGGTGTACCCGCTGGCGAACATCGCCCGCGTCTACACCTTCGTCCTGCAGCCCAGGCGCAAGGAGGCGGTGCTGCGGTTCCTGCGGTACACCGCGGGGACGCTGATCGTCGGGTTCATCGCGATGCTGCCCAGCCTGCCCGCCCGCGTGCTGGACAACAGCGGGGAACAGACCTCGCAGCACTCCAGTATGGCCGGCTATGTCACCTTCGTCTGGATCGCGGCGGTCCTCGCCGAGATCTTCTTCCTCATCGACATGCTCTCCGTCGTGTTCGCGGCCCCGCACCACGTCCTCGCGGTCGAGACCTCGGGCACGTCCACCGCGCTGGTCACCAGCAAGGACCCGCGCTATCTGGACCAGATCGTCGGCCAGATCTCCTACGCCATCGATCATCCGGACACCGAGTTCAAGGTGCTGGTGGAGAGCCTCACCGTCTCGCCGAAGAACTACTACTTCGGCGACAACGTCAACATGTACGGCGGCAGCGGAAACGTGGGGATCGGCGCATGAGCGGCACCAACCACTACTACGGCGACAACGTGAACATGTACGGCGGCCGGAACAACCAGGGCATCGTCAAGAACCAGGGCGGCCCCGGAGCCGGGCAGCAGGACCCGGCCCTCACCGCCGCCCTGGCCGAACTGAACGGGCTGGTCGCCCGGTTGCGGACCCAGGTGCCGGCGCCCGACGCCCAGCTGCTGGACGAGTCCCTGCCCGCCGTCAGTCCCGACGCCGCCGTGCCCGCCCAGGAGCGGCACCGGGCGCTGATGGCGATCGCCGGGATCGCCGCCACCGTCGGAGCCGTCGGCCGGCCGGTGGCCGAGGCCGTACGGGCGGTCATCGGGATGATCAGCGGATAGCCGCCACGGCGGCGGCAGCGACGACCTTGACGCTGCCGCCGGCGGCGCTGCGATCCCGGTCCCCGGCGGGCAGCCGCGAGAGGTTGTCCAGCCCCCTGGGTCGGTCGGCTTCCCGCACGCTGCTTCAGCGGGCGTACGACCCGAGGCCGACCAGGCAGTAGACGTACTCGTTCATGGTCGCCCCGTTGATCGTGTAGCGGGACGAGAAGGCGTACTCGGTCTGAGGGTTGTCGTTGCAGCGGCTCATGTCCGAGGTCAGCGGGATGGTCTCGATCACCTTGTAGTGCGCGTCGGACGCGGAGCAGGAGACCTCGTCCACGCCGCTGACGGACTGCGCGGTGGTGGAGTCGGGCAGGGTGCCGTTGAGGCAGGTGCCCGAGGTGTAGGGGCTCGGGTCCGGGCTCGGGGTGCCGTAGGGGTCGCCGGTGCCGTACGGGTCGCTGCTGTACGGGTCGCTGCCGTACGGGTCGCTCGTGTCCGGAGCGCTGCTGTACGGCTCGCCGGTCGCCGTGGCGGTCGGGTACGACGGTGAGTACGGCGACGAGCTGAGCGTGTCGCCGGCCGTGTCGTCGCCGCTGCCGCGGTTCGTGAGCACCAGCAGCAGCACGACGACGGCGACGACACCGATCACACCCAGGCAGGCGAGGCCCTGCTTCTTCTCGGAGCCCGCTCCGGCGGCGGCCGGCGTGACGCGGATCCGCAGGTGCACCTCGCGGTCGCCGGTGCGCAGCCGGACGAGGTCGCCGTCGCGGACCGGGGGTATCCGCACGGGCGGTACGCCCGCGCCCGGCGGCAGTCTGAGGACCGTTCCGGAGGCGGCCTGCTGTGCGGTGAGAGAGACGGGGATCTCGGGGATTCCATGGTTCTCGGGTGACGACACCAGCCGCTCCTGGATGTGAGGATGAGACAACCAGTGTGGGCCGACAGCCCACAGAACTAAAATAACTTTCTAGAAAAGCACTTCAGTATGAGCCCCAAGCAGCAGCGTGGCGAGGCCACCGTCGAACAGCTCCTGGACGCCGCCCTGCGGGTGTACGGCGAGTCGGGCGAGCAGGGGCTGACGGTCGCTGCGATCACCCGCGCGAGCGGGGTGAGCCTCGGCAGCCTCTACCACCACTTCGGCGGCGTCGACGGGCTGATGAACGCCCTGCTCACCCGCTGGCTCGGCCGGCTGCTCGGCGAGCTGGTCGCGTCTCTGGAGCACACCCGTACCGCCCACACCGGTATTCGTGCCCTCGTCAGGACCTACCTGAACTTCGTCCAGGAGCACCGGGAGGCGGCCCTGCTGCTGCACTCCTCGTACGCCGACCGGCAGGGGATGGCCGACGGCAAACGCCTCCGGGACGCCCAGGAGGCCCGGCTGTCGCCGCTCGCCGAGTGGGCGGGGCGGTACGTGGACTCCGGCGACCTCGCCGCACTGCCGGCGCCGCTGCTGGAGTCACTGATCCTCGGTCCGGTCATCGGGGTCGCCCGCCGGTGGCTGTCCGGCATCGACGACGTGGACCTGGACCAGGCGGCGGTGCTGCTCCCGGAGCGGATCTGGCGGGCCGTGGCGGGCTAGCGCGGGGCCTGCCCCGTTGCCCCGCACCCGGCCGACCAGCACAGTGAAGCCATGGATGAACGACAGGCCCGCGCCTGGCTCGCCACCGCCGTCGACGAGGCCCGCGCCGGACTGACCGAGGGCGGGATCCCCATCGGCGCCGCGCTCTACGCCCCCGACGGCACCCTCCTCGGCCGCGGCCACAACCGCCGCGTCCAGGACGACGACCCCTCGGCGCACGCGGAGACGGCCGCGTTCCGCGCGGCGGGACGGCAGCGCTCGTACCGCGGCACGACCATGGTCACCACGCTCTCCCCGTGCTGGTACTGCAGCGGCCTGGTCCGCCAGTTCGGCATCTCCCGGGTGGTGATCGGCGAGGCGGCCACCTTCCACGGCGGCCACGACTGGCTCGCCGGGCACGGTGTGGAGATCGTGCTGCTCCAGGACCCCGAGTGCGTCGCGATGATGCGCGCCTTCGTCAAGGACAACCCGCAGCTGTGGAAGGAGGACATCGGTGACTAGCGCACGCGTTCCCACCATCGATCTGGGGCCGTGGCTGGGCGGTGCCGGACAGGCCCGTGCCGCGCTGGCCCGAACCGTCGACCAGGCGCTGCAGACCGCCGGGTTCCTGCTGGTCACCGGGCACGGGGTGGACCCCGGGCTGCGGGCCGGGATCCGGGCGGCCGCGCGGGAGTTCTTCCTCCTGCCCGCCGAGGCCAAGCAGGCGTACGCGGCGAAGGTCGGCGGCCGGGGCTGGCTCGGGCCCGGCGCCGAGGCCAACGGGTACGCGGAGGGCACCGAGACCCCGCCCGACCTGAAGGAGTCGCTGACCTTCGCGACGGACGAGCCCTTCGAGGACCCCGTCGTCAACGCGGAGTGGTACGCGCCCAACGTGTGGCCCGCCGAGGTCCCCGCACTGCGGCCGCTCTGCACCCGGTACCTGGCGAGGATGGCCGCCCTGGAGAAGGAGCTGCTGTCACTGCTGGGCTACGCGCTGGGGCTGGAACCCGACTTCTTCTCGCGGCACATGGACCATCCGACGTACGGCTTCAACATCAACTGGTACCCGGGCACGGAGGTGGTGGGCGAGCCGCTGCCGGGGCAGTTCCGGATCGGGCCGCACACCGACTTCGGGACCGTGACCATCCTCGACCGGCAGGCCGGGAAGGGCGGACTGCAGATCCACACCGACGCGGGCGGCTGGCAGGACGCGCCGTACGACCCGGCCGCGTTCACCGTCAACGTCGGTGATCTCCTGGCCCGCTGGACCGGCGACCGGTGGCGGTCCGGGCGGCACCGAGTGCTGCCGCCGCCCGCCGACGCGCCCGCCGAGGAGCTGATGTCGCTCGTGTACTTCGGCGAGTGCACCCCCGGCACCCGGGTGGAGTCCGTGCCGGCGCCGGTGGGCCGGGTGGCGTACCCGCCGGTCGACTCGCATGTGTACCTGCGCGAGAAGCTCGACTCGATCACCGTCGGCTGACGCCACCTCTGCCCCACCGGTCACCGTCGGTTATTCACTTCCGCGTTCGGCCCGCCACCCGATCCGTTGAATTGAAGCGGGCGGGCATGTCCCGGCCGCGTCCCACGGCATTGCCTTCACGGGGGCCCGCATTCAGGGCCCCCCTTTTTTTGCCGATAGGAGACGCGTGCGAATCACTGACATCCAGCGCTGCGAGGTCCGGCCAGGACGGCTCGTCGAGTGGACGCTGAGCCCGGCGACCGTGGCGGCGGCGACGGCACTGCCGGAGGACTCCCGGCCGCCCGCCTACATCCAGGAGTCGCACATCAGGACGGCCAGGTGCGTCCGCGAGGACGGGCTGTTCGTGCCGACCTGGCTCGGCACCGCCTTCGACCTGCCGGGGCCGGTCGACCTCGACGCGCTGCAGGAGGCGCTGCGCGCCTGGACGGTACGGCACGAGACGCTGCGCAGCGGCTTCCGCTGGGCCGGACCCTCGGGAGACGAGCTGCGCCGGTTCACGCTGGACGCCGCGGACGTCTCCCTGCACCGGGAGGAGGCGGGCGACTTCGACGACGCGGACGAGCTGGTCCAGCACCTCCAGGACCGCTTCGACACCGTCGCGGACGCGCTGCGCTGGCCGAACCTGATCTACACGGCGGTCGTACGGGACGACGGCGCCAGCGTGTACATGGCGTTCGACCACAGCAACGTCGACGCGTACTCCCTGACCCGGATCGCCGCCGAGATCCACGAGCTGTACACGGCGACCCTGGCGGGCACCGAGCCCGGCCCCCTGGCGCCGGCGGCCAGCTACGTCGACTTCTGCGAGATCGAGCGGGCCGACGCGGACGGCATCGACGGCCGGCACGCGGTCGTCGACCGCTGGCGCGCGTTCATCCGGCGCTGCGACGGCACGCTGCCGGGCTTCCCGGTCGACCTCGGCCTGGTGCCGGGCGACCCGCTGCCGAGGCAGCGGATGCTGTGCGAGCCGCTGGCGGACGCGCAGGAGGCGGCGGCGTTCGAGGCGTACTGCAGGCCGTACGGCGGCAGCATGGTCGGTCTGCTGGCCGCGACCGGGCTGATCGTGCACGAGCTGGGCGGGCAGTCGGTCTACCGGACGGTGGTGCCGTTCCACACCCGGGTGAAGTCGCGGTGGAACGACTCGGTGGGCTGGTACGTGGGCGGCGCCCCCATCGAGGTCCCGGTCGGCCGTACGGCGGGCTTCCCCGACACCCTGCGGGCGGTGCGCGCCGAGCTGCAGGCCAACCGGTCCCTGGCCCGGATGCCGCTCGCGCGGGTGCTGCGGCTGCTCGGCACGGACTTCCGGCCGACCTCCCCGGACCTGCACTCGATCGTCTCCTACGTCGACACCCGGGCCGTCCCCGGCGCCGAGCACTGGGCCGGGCAGCGGGCGCACGCACTGCTGCGGGTGTCGTACGGCGACCAGGTGTGCGTGTGGGTGAACCGGCTGCACGAGGGGCTGTGGCTGGCGAGCCGGTACCCGGACACGGACGTGGCGGCGAAGAACCTGCGACTGTACGTGGAGCGGCTGCGCGACCACATCGCCTCGGTGGCCCACGGGAGCCTCTCGGCGGTGTCCTGACCGGCCGCCGCGGGCCTAGGTGAACTGGCCGGGGAGGGGCTCCACGGGCTCCTGCCCGGAAAGGTCCTCCCGCGCGGATCCGGAAGGGCTCCGCGGGGACCCCAGGCGTGCCGTCAGCTGCTCGAACCGGGCACGCCAGCCGGCTTCCGACTCGCGCTCCCCCTGGAACTCGTGGGTGAACCGCAGCACGCAGCTGTCGTCGCCGCCCCGCTCCAGATGGAACCGGATCCGGCCGCCGGCGCCGAGGGTGTACTCGGCGACCCGGTCGACGTCCCACGCGGTGACCCGCCCCGCCCCCACGTCACGCAGGGCGACCGCGCCGTCGAGCCGGGGTTCCAGCACGTCGACGGCGGTGAACCAGCCCCCGAGTCCCTCGGGGGTGGCCACCGCCGCCCAGACGTCCTCCATGCGCCGCGGGAGCCGCACCAGGAAGTGGAGGATGTGCGTGTTCCCGTGGGTCTGACTGGTGCCCTGTTCGATGGAACCGCTCATGACACCAGTGTCACCGACCCCGGGCTCACACGCCCGCGTAGGAGTGCTTGCCGCTGACGAAGATGTTGACGCCGTAGTAGTTGAACAGCCAGCAGCCGAAGGCGATCATCGCCAGGTAGGCGGCCTTGCGGCCCTTCCAGCCGGCCGTCGCGCGGGCGTGCAGGTAGCAGGCGTAGGCGACCCAGGTGATGAAGGACCAGGTCTCCTTCGGGTCCCAGTTCCAGTAGCGGCCCCAGGCGTCGCCCGCCCAGATCGCGCCCGCGATGATCGTGAACGTCCACAGCGGGAAGACGGCCGCGTTGACCCGGTAGGCGAACTTGTCCAGCGAGGCGGAGGCGGGCAGCCGCTCCAGCACCGAGGTGGCGAACGCGCCGGGCTTGCCGCCGGTCTGCAGCTTGGTCTCGTACGCGTCCTTGAACAGGTACAGGATCGTGGCGACCGCGCCGACGTAGAAGACCGCGCCGCAGAAGATCGCGGTGGAGACGTGGATGTACAGCCAGTACGAGTGCAGCGCGGGCACCAGCTGGTCGCTCGCGGTGTACAGGACGGTGACGGCCAGACCCAGGTCGAGCAGGACCGTGGTGATCAGGAACAGCCCGAGCCAGCGCACGTTCTTCCGCAGTGCCAGCAGCGCCAGGTACACGCCGACGGCCACCGTGGAGAAGGTGATGTTGAACTCGTACATGTTGCCCCACGGCGCCCGCTGCACGGAGGCCGCGCGGCAGACGACGCCCACCAGCTCCACGAGGAACGCGAGCACGGTGAGCGAGACGGCGATACGGCCGTAGAGGTCGCCCTGGACGTCACCGCCGTGCGCGCCGGGCCCGTCCGGCACGTCCCGGGCGCCCGACGCCGACCGCACGACGACCTTGGGCCGCTCCAGCACGGCGGTGCCCCCGCCGGCCTGCTTGACGGTGACGGCCGGGCCCTGGGCCGTCCCGGTCTGCGCCGTGAGCGCGGCGGCCGTGCGGGCCACCTTGCTGCGGCTGCCGAAGAGCCACTCGGCGATGTAGGCGAAGAAGGCCAGGGTGTAGACGGCCATCGACGAGTAGATCAGCGTGTTGCTGATGCTCGCGAGGTGTTCGTTGGTTGCGGCGGCGAGAGTCACTTCTCAGCCCCTTCGGCAGGTACGACGGGAGATTCGGTGGAGTCGTCGTCGGGTTCGGGTGCCCCCGGCGCCTGGTCGTAGAGGGTTCCGGCGAGTGCGCCCAGTTCCTCGGGCACCTTGGCGGACTCGCTGCGGCCGAGCCCGGCCATCTCGACCACCGTCACGCCGTCCGCGCCGCGCACCGCCCGCACCCACACGCGGCGGCGCTGGATGAACAGGGACGCGGCCAGACCGAAGATCGCGGTGAGGGCACCGCCGAGCGCCCAGCCGCCGCCCGGCTCCTGGACGATCTCGAAGCCGGCCCACTCCTTGATGTTCTTCTCGAAGGTGACGGACCCGGCGCCGTTCGGCAGCGTGAGCGTGTCGCCCGGCAGCAGGAGCTTCTTCAGCAGCTGGCCCTTGCCGTCCTTGAACGCCTTCATGTGCGTCTTGTCCAGCTGGTACACGTTCTGCGTACCGCTGTCGACGCCGAGGTCGCCGTGGTAGGCGTTCACCGCGAGCAGCGGGTTCACCAGTGCCGGGAACTGCGAGAGCATCGTGCCGCTCTTCGGGTCGAAGGTCGGCACGAAGAAGGCCTGGAAGCCGAGCTGCTCCTTCTGGCCCTGGGCGTTGCGGTAGCCGTCCATCACCTTGACCACGCCGTTGGAGGTGACGTTGCCGTCGAGCGGCAGCAGCGGTGTGGCGGCACGGTAGACGACCTTGCCCTTGCCGTCGCGGACCGTGATGACGGGCGCGTAGCCGTGGCTGACGAGGTAGACCTTGGCGTCGCCGATGTGCAGCGGCTCGTTGACCTTGATCGTGGTCGGCTTCTGCCTGCCGTACGCCCCGACGCTGTAGTCGATCTTCGCCTGGTAGGTGCGCGGTGTGCCCTTGTTCGGGCCGGTGAGCTCGTAGGTGCCCTTGAAGTCCTTCAGGTCGAAGCTGAACGGCACCAGGTCGTCGTTCTGGAACAGGCTGCCGGACTTGAAGTCGTCGTACATCGGCAGCGCGTTGGAGAAGCCGTCGCCCTCGACCATCAGCTTGGTGCCGTCCGACTTGTACAGCTGGCCGGAGGCGAAGGCGACGAGCAGCACGATCAGCGCGATGTGGAAGGCCAGGTTGCCGACCTCGCGCAGATAGCCCTTCTCGGCGGCGACGGCGTCCCCGGCCACATGCGCGCGGAAGCGGCGCTTCTTCAGCAGGGCGAGCGCGGCCTCGCGGACCTGCTCGGGGTCGGCCTCGGTGCGCCAGGTGGTGTACGCGGGCAGCCGGGTCAGCCGCTTGGGCGCGCCCGGCGGCCGGCCGCGCAGCTGGCCGACGAACTGCCAGGTGCGCGGGACGATGCAGCCGATGAGGGAGACGAACAGCAGGATGTAGATCGCGGAGAACCACACCGAGCTGTAGACGTGGAACAGGCCGAGCTTGTCGTAGATCGGACCGAGCGTCTTGTGGGCCTTGCGGAAGTCGTCGACCTTGTTGAGGTCGGCGCCGGTCTGCGGGATCAGCGAGCCGGGGATCGCGCCGAGCGAGAGCAGCAGGAGCAGCAGCAGCGCGACCCGCATGGAGGTCAGCTGCCGCCAGAACCAGCGGGCCCAGCCGATGACGCCGAGGCCGGGCACGGGGGAGAGCTCCTCCCGCGGCGCGGTGGACAGCTGGGAGCCGGCCGCGCCGAGGTCCTCCTGGTCCGGGCTCTTGTCGGTGTCCTGGCTCTTGTCGGTTTCGGTCTTGCTCATCGGTCAGATCCCCACATCGAAGCCGCCGGACCAGATCTGCAACTGCTGCACCATGCTGCTCCACGCACCGGTCAGCAGCAGCACTCCGGTCACGATCATCATCGAGCCGCCGACGCGCATCACCCAGGCGTAGTGGCGCTTGACCCAGCCGAAGGCGCCGAGCGCCTTGCGGAAGGCGACCGCGGTGAGGACGAAGGGGATGCCGAGACCGACGCAGTAGACGACCAGCAGGAGTGCGCCGCGCCCGGCGCTGGACTCGGTCATGGCGAGAAGGTTCACCGACGACAGGGTCGGTCCGAGACAGGGAGTCCAGCCGATACCGAAGAGCGCGCCCAGCAGCGGCGCGCCCATCAGGCCGGTCACCGGCCGCCGGTGGAAGCGGAACTCGCGCTGGGTCAGGCCGGGCAGCAGCCCCATGAAGAACACGCCCATGAGGATCATGAGCACGCCGAGCACCTTGGAGAGCGTGTCCTGGTAGTCGACCAGGTTGCGGCCGAAGTAGCCGAACAGCGCCCCGCTGGAGACGAACACGGCGCTGAAGCCGAACACGAACAGGGAGGCCCCGGCGACCATCCGCCCGCGCCGGGCCTGGGCCAGGTCCGTGCCGGCGACTCCGGTGACGTAGGAGAGGTAGCCGGGGACGAGGGGCAGGACACAGGGCGAGAAGAAGGAGACGAGCCCGCCGAGCAGGGCGATCGGCGCGGCGATGAACAGGGCGCCGTGCATCACGGTCTGGTTCTGGCCCAACGCCAGCGTCAGCGTCGCGCTCACGTCACTTCTCCGCCAGGACCGGCTTGAGCATCTTCAGCAGGGAGGTGTCGTCGAGCGCCTCCAGGGCCCGCGCGGCGACCTTCCCGTGCTTGTCGATGACGAGCGTGGAGGGGATCAGCTGCGGGTTGAGCGTGCCCTTCTTGAAGCGGAGCATCAGCCTGCCCGTCGGGTCGTACAGGCTCGGGTAGCCGATCCCGTGCTCCTTCTCGAAGGCGATCGCCGGGGTGGTGCTGGTGTCCCGGGTGTTGATGCCGACGAACTGCACGCCCTTGCCCTGGTACTGCTTCGACACCTTGGAGAAGTACTGCGCCTCCTCGCGGCACGGGCCGCACCACGACCCCCAGACGTTGATGACGACGACCTGGCCCTTGTAGTCGGCCACGTCCAGCGTCCTGCCGTCGATGGTCTTGCCGGACAGGTCCGGGGCCGGGGCGCGCTTGCCCGGGGCAGCGGTGGCGATGCCGTTGTTGCCGGTGACGAAGTTGGTGTTGCCACCGCCGCCGGAGGTGCCGCCGTTGCCGCACGCGGACAGCGTCAGGGCCAGGGCGGCGGCCACGGCGCTGAGCAGGACGGCGCGGCTACGGGTACTCATGTGAAAAGTTTCGCATGCCGTTTCCGAGGATCTCGCGCGCCCCCCTGTCGGGCGGAAAACCGCATTTCAGGAGCTATTTACACGGGACATTTCCGGCAGCGGACTAGGCGAGGAACTGCTTCCAGCCACCGGCGGGCTGCCGCCCGACCTCCAGCGTGCGCAGCTTGGCCAGCACCTCGGGCTTCTGTACGTCCATCCAGTCGACGAACTGCCGGAAGGAGACCATCCGCACGTCCGCACCCTTCTCCTTCTCGCGCGCGATGTGCTTGAAGGCCTCCTCGACGGAGTCCATGTAGATGCCGCCGTTCCACTGCTCGAAGTGGTTACCTATGAAGAACGGCGCCCGGTTTGTCTCGTATGCCCGCTGGAAGCCCGCTATGTACGCCTGCGCGGACTGCTTGCGCCAGCCCGGGTAGTTGTAGGCGGGCGCCTTGGTGGAGTTCACGGACTGGTTGGCGAGCATGTTGTAGTCCATCGAGAGCACCTCGAAGGAACGTCCGGGGAAAGGTATCTGCTGCAGCGGCAGGTCCCAGATGCCCAGCTTCTTGTCCGGCCACACCTGACGGCCGCCCGGCGAGGAGGCGTCGTAGCGCCAGCCCAGCTCACGGGCGGTGGGCAGCAGGTTGTTCTGGCCGAGGAGACAGGGCGTACGGCCGCCGACCAGCTCCTTGTCGTAGTCGAAGGGCAGTGAGGGCAGGTCGTGCCAGCCGGTGTTGGTCCGCCACTGCTTCACGAACGCCTTGGCCTGCTCGATCTCGCTCTTCCACTGCTGTGCGGTCCAGTTGCCGACGGTGCCGTGGCCGGAGCAGAAGTGCCCGTTGAAGTGGGTGCCGATCTCGTGGCCCTCCAGCCACGCCCGGTGCACGTTGGCGAGCGTCGCCTTGATGTGCTCGTCGGTGAGGTAGCCGATGTCGGAGGCGCCGCGCGGGTTGTTCGGGGGCTCGTAGAGCCGCTTCTTCGACTCGGGCAGCAGATACAGCCCCGAGAGGAAGAAGGTCATGCTCGCGCCGTGCTGCTTGGCGAGGTCCAGGAAGCGCGGGAAGAGTCCGTTGCCGACCTCGCCGGCGCCGTCCCAGGAGAAGATGACGAACTGCGGCGGCGTCTGGCCCGGCTCCAGCGGCTCGGGCTTGGCCGGCTGGTGCGCCTGCTTGCCCGTGAACGACGTGGAACCGTCCCCGATCGGCTTGGCCGGATGCGAACCGCTCCCGCCGCCCTGGCCGTTCTTCCCCTGCCCGGAACCGTTCGGGTGCCCGGCACCGTCGGATGACGTGTGGCTCCCGCAGCCCGCCAGGGTGGCGGCGGCCGCCGCACCCGCGCCGAGTCCGAGCATTCCCCTGCGGGAGAGGTTCCGGGAGACGGTGCGCATGGAGATCCCCGATTCGTCGCGCCTGCTGATGGTCACCCAGTCAGAGGGCGCGACGAACGAGGAGGTTCCGCTGATTTGTATGGTTTTCGTAACGGATACCGAAAAAGCGCGCTAAGACACACCAAACGGACCGTCAGAAACCCCTGTCTCAGGCCCCGAAGGCCTTCCCCTGAGCGGTGCCCTTGCCCTTCTGCGGCTTGGCACCGGCCCGCAGATGGGCCGGGACGAGATCGATCGCGGGCTCGCTGTAGCCGACCGACACGATCCTGTCGCCCAGATATGTGAAAGTCGTCAGGGAGGCGAGCGTGCACTGCCGCTTGCGCGGATCGTGCCACAGCCGCCGCCGCTCGACGTAGGACCGCACGATCCAGATCGGCAGCTGATGGCTGACCAGCACCGCCTCGTGCCCGCGCGCCTGGTCCTTGGCCGCGTTCAGCGCGCCCATCATCCGCACCACCTGGTCGACGTACGGCTCGCCCCAGGACGGCTTGAACGGGTTGACCAGGTGCTTCCAGTTCTCGGGCCGCTGCAGGGCACCGTCCCCGACGCCGAACGTCTTGCCCTGGAAGACGTTGTCGGCCTCGATGAGCCGCTCGTCCGTGTCCAGGTCGAGACCGTGCGCCTTGGCGATCGGGGTGGCCGTCTCCTGCGCCCGCTCCAGCGGCGAGGCGCAGACGTACGTGACGTCCCGCGGGGCGAGGTGCTCGGCCACCCGGTCGGCCATCTGCCGGCCCAGCTCGGACAGGTGGTACCCGGGCAGCCGCCCGTAGAGGATCCCGTCCGGGTTGGCGACCTCACCGTGCCGCATGAGGTGGACGACCGTGACGTCCTTGTCCCTGCTGCCGTTGCTGATGCTCACGCGGTGGCCTCCGCAGCCGCCCGGGCCGCCGCCGGAAGGGCGTCGGCGATCTTCTGGATGGCCCGCTCGTCGTGGGCCGTGGACACGAACCAGGACTCGAAGGACGACGGCGGCAGGTAGACGCCGTTCGACAGCAGCGAGTGGAAGAACGCGGTGAAGCGGTACGAGTCCTGCCGCTTGGCGTCCTCGTAGGTGCGCACCTGCCGGTCGGTGAAGAACACCGAGAACATGTTGGAGGCGGTCTGCAGCCGGTGCGCGACGCCCTCCTTGCTCAGCGCCTCGCCGACCAGGGACTGGATCTGCGCGGAGACCGCGTCGACCTTCTCGTAGGCGGCGTCGTCCAGCAGCCGCAGCTGGGCGAGCCCGGCGGCGGTGGCGACCGGGTTACCCGAGAGGGTGCCGGCCTGGTAGACGGGACCGGCTGGGGCGAGGTGGGCCATCACATCGGCGCGCCCGCCGAACGCCGCGGCCGGGAAGCCGCCGCCCATGACCTTGCCGAAGGTCATCAGGTCCGGCTTGACCCCGTCGATCCCGTACCACCCGGCGCGGCTGGTACGGAAGCCCGTCATCACCTCGTCGGAGATGTACAGGGCGCCGTTCTTCCGGCAGGCGTCCCGCAGCCCCTGGTTGAACCCGGGGTCCGGCGGTACGACGCCCATGTTGCCCGGCGAGGCCTCGGTGATCACGCACGCGATCTCACCGGGGTGCCGGTGGAAGGCCTCCTGCACGGCCTCCAGGTCGTTGTACGGCAGCACGATCGTGTCGCCGGCCTGGGCACCGGTGACACCCGGGGTGTCGGGCAGCGCGAAGGTCGCGACGCCGCTGCCGGCCGAGGCGAGCAGCGAGTCGACGTGACCGTGGTAACAGCCGGCGAACTTGATCACCTTGGACCGCTGGGTGAACCCACGGGCGAGCCGGATGGCGCTCATGGTCGCCTCGGTGCCGCTGCTGACGAGCCGCACCTGCTCCACGGGCTCGACCCGGGCGACGATCTCCTCGGCCAGCGCGACCTCGCCCTCGCCGGGCGTGCCGAAGGACGTGCCGCGGGCCACGGCCTCCTGGACGGCGGCGATGACCTCGGGGTGCGAGTGCCCCAGGATCATGGGCCCCCAGGAACAGACCAGGTCGACGTACTCCCGCCCGTCGGCGTCGGTCAGGTAGGCCCCCTTCCCCGACACCATGAACCGGGGCGTGCCGCCGACGGCGCGGAAGGCCCGCACCGGCGAGTTCACGCCGCCGGGTGCGACGGCGGAGGCGCGGTCGAAGAGCGCCTGGGAGGCCGGCGCGTCGTAGGGATAGGGCGTTTCACTCAGGGCACTCATGACCTGCTGCTTCTCCGGCTTCTCGGACTCCGGCTGCTTGGGTGACCTCCTCAGGGTAGGCCGCGGCCCGGCGGGCGCGTGGTCCGCCTCAAGATCCAAGCGCCGCCATCCGCCATCTGCGAGACTGAGCCCTGATACACACAGCTCTTACGCACGTAATGATCAGAGGCCGGACAAGAACCCGTGGACTGTTGTTCCACCGCACGTTTCGGCGGGCGGCCGTGGGGGAGGTCACTGACACGATGATCGGGTTGCGCGGCGGGGGCCACGCGTCCTAGAAAAGCAGTCGGGTGGAGATATGCATCGCGGTGGCGGACTGGGCGAGGGGACTGATGACCTGGGTCCTCGACGTGCCCGGCGGGGAAGGCACCGGCGCGACGCGGAGGAATCGACCGAAGCGCGGCAGAGCGACGCACGTCGGACACAGGATGTACCGAGCGAGCCCGAGCGGCACGACCGGCAGGGTGATCGGCAGCTGGACCGCCAGCTGGAGCGACCGGTCGACCGCCGTTCGGACCACCGGGCCGACCGCCTGACGGCGGGGAGCAGGAAGGGTGGTCGGGTGGGGGTGACGTACAAATACTTCGGCGCGCCTGACGGCGCGACCGCGGCCCGCGTCCCCATCTCGATGCGCCCCGAGGAACTCGGCGGCGACGAGCTGGGCATGAACGGCATGTTCACCAAGATCAAGCCGGAGACGATGGCCGCGATGGTCCTGACCGGCATCGAGGGCGTCCCCCTGCACAAGGTGCCGCCCCTGGAACTGGTCGTCCTGCACCCCGACTACGCGGTCGTCAAACTCCCCATGACCGTCGTCGACCCCCTGCGCGGCATCGGCGAGGAGGCGGTCGGCGCGGCGGCCTTCATCTGGTCGACGGTCCCGGACCGCGGCGGTCCGCGCGATGCGTTCAACGTGTATCAGCTGCTTCACGAGTGGCAGGACTTCAGCCACCGGTTGCATGAGGCGGGGCACCAGCCTTATTGCCTGGTCTGGCCCTGAGCCGGGGTTTCGTCGTGTACGGGCGGGGTTTTCGGACCCCGCCTTTTTCATGCGCCTTTCATGCGCCGAGAGCGGCCGTCAGGCGGCCGGGGCACATGGGCACAAGGGGGTCCACGCGCGAGCCGGCCGTTGAGGGGCTGGTTGATCGTTTTAGGGTGGGGATCGCCACAGCAGCGGATGGGGGAACGATGCATTCACGGGACAGTGCGCTCGTGCTCGGCCCGGGCGGGCTCGTCGGCACGGCCTGGATGGTGGGACTCGTCCACGGCCTGCGCGGCCTGGGCGTCGACCTGGGCGCGGCGGATCTGGTCGTCGGCACCTCGGCCGGCGCGATCGTGGGCGCCGCGCTGGCCACGGGCCAGGACCTCGCACACTTCGCCGACCCCGCCGGCAGCAGCGGCGACGGCCCCCGGCCGCCGCAGGCCGATCCGCAGCGCATGGGTGAGGTCTTCGCGGTCCTCGGTGCCGGCCTGCCACCGGAGGAGGCCCGTCGGCGGGTCGGGCGGATCGCCCTCGCCGCGGCCGATCCGGAGGCCGAGCGGGCCTTGGTCGCGGTGCGACGCCGGCTCGTCGGCACGGACGCCTGGCCGAGCGAGCGTCGCCTGCTCATCCCTGCCGTGGAGGCGGGAAGCGGCGAGCCGGTGGTCTGGGATCGCGACAGTGGCGTTCCACTGGCGGCTGCTGTCGCGGCCTCCAGCGCGTTCCCGGGAGCGGCGCCTCCCGTCTCGATCGGTGGGCGCCACTTCATCGACGGCGCGCTGCGGGCAGGCACCAACGTGGACCTCGCGGCCGGTGCACGTACGTTGGTCGTCGTGGAGCCGATGGCGCGTCAGGCTCCCGGGCAGGAAGCGTTGGCTGCGCTGGGCGCGGAGACGGTGGTGTCGCTGTTCCCGGACGAGGCATCGGCGGCGGCGCTCGGCACGGACCTGACGGACCCGTCGGCGTGGGTGCCCGCGTTCCAGGCGGGGCGGTTGCAAGCCGCTGCCGCGCGGAAGCGGCTGGCCGGCTCCTGGGCGCCGGCGAGAGGCGAAAGCCTGGCATGAACGCCTTCCCAGGCACGTGCCCGAGGGCACATCCAGGGTCATGAGCCCGGGAAACGGCGTTGCCCCGTGAGGACTACGGAGGAGACCCCGCCGTCGGCTTCGGGTGCGGGGCCGGGGCGGCGTCACGGGGTGTCGGGGTTGACCAGGACGATCTTGCCGATGTGGTGGGCGTCCAGGATCCGGTGTGCCTCGGCGGCCTCGGCCATGGGCAGGGTCCGGTCGATGACCGGCTGCACGGAGCCGTTCTCGATCAAGGGCCACACGTGCTCCTGGACCTCGGCCACGATGGCCGCCTTCTGCGCGGTCGGGCGGGAGCGCAGGGTGGTCCCGTGCACGGACGCACGCTTGAAGAGGAGGTCGGCGAGGTCGAGTTCGGCCTCCAGGCCGTTCTGCAGACCGATGATGACCAGTCGCCCGTCGGGGGCCAGGGAGCGGACGTTGCGCTGGAGGTAGTGGCCGCCGACGACGTCGAGGATCACGTCGTAGGGAGCGTGTTCGGCGAAGTCCTCGGTGCGGTAGTTGATCGCGAGGTCGGCGCCGAGATCTCGTACCCGGGCGGCCTGGTCGGGGCCGCCGACCGTGGTGACGACGCGGGCGCCGCGGGCCTTGGCGAGCTGGACGGCCATCGTGCCGATGCCACCGGCTCCGCCGTGCACGAGGAAGGTTTCGCCCGCCTTGAGGGCACCGGTCATGAAGACGTTCGACCAGACCGTGGCGGCGGCTTCCGGCAGGGCCGCCGCTTCGACGAGGCTCATCCCCTTGGGCACCGTGAGCAGTTGCCCCGCGGGGACGGCGACCTTCTGCGCGTACCCGCCGCCGGTGAGCAACGCGCAGACCTCGTCGCCCGGTCGCCACTGGGTGACGCCCTCGCCGACGGCGCTGATCCGGCCGGAGACCTCCAGTCCCGGGTAGGGCGATGCTCCCGGCGGCACCGGGTACCAACCCATCCGCTGCGCGACGTCCGCTCGGTTCACCGCGCCGGCCACCACGTCGACGACGACCTCGCCCGCGGCCGGGGCCGGGTCCTCGGCCTCGGTCCACTCCAGGACCTCCGGGCCCCCGGGTTCCCTGATCGAAATCGCTTTCATCTCTCTCCTTCTCGCATCCCTGAAGGGACTCATCGGCGGCGGCTCATCGGTGGGCGCGGAGCCCTACCGCGTCACTTCAGCTTCTTGAGGACCTCGGCCGCGGCCGGTCCGGCGGAGGCGGGGTTCTGACCGGTCACCAGATTGCGGTCCACGACGACGTTCGGGGCCCACGGCTCCCCCGCCCGGTAGTCGGCGCCGGCCTCGACCAGGCGGTCCTGGAGCAGCCACTTGGCGCCCGCCGCCAGGCCGTTCTGGGTCTCCTCGGCGTTGCTGAAGCCGGTGAGCCGGTAGCCGGCGAAGGCGTTGCTGCCGTCGGCCTCGGTGGCGGCCAGCAGTGCGGCCGGGGCGTGGCAGACCACGCCGAGCGGCTTGCCCGAGGCCAGGGTGTCGACGAGGAGCCTGCCGGAGGTGGCGTCGACGGCCAGGTCCTCCATCGGGCCGTGGCCACCGGGGTAGAAGACGGCGGCGTAGTCGTCGAGGTCGACGTCCTCCAGCGCGACGGGGTGCTGGATCTCGCTGATCGAGGCGAGGGCGTCCGCCATCTTCTGCGCGCCCTCCTCGCCGCCGTTGAACTGCGGCGCCAGGCTGACCTGGTCCAGGGGCGGTACGACGCCGCCCGGCGTGGCGACGACGATCTCGTGGCCGGCGGCCTTGAACGCCTGGTACGGGGTGACGGCCTCCTCGGCCCAGAAGCCGGTCGGGTGCTTGGTGCCGTCAGCCAGTGTCCAGTGGTCGGCGCCGGTCATCACGAAAAGGATCTTCGACATGGTGTGGTCTCTCCTAGAGCCGGGTCATCGGGCGGCGCCCCGCGCCAGCGGGGGGCCAGGTCTCCGCACTGGTTGCCCGGTCTGCGGCCACTGCGGCGAGAACACGTCGCCGACGGCGGACACCGGGTCCTGCCCCGTGATCAGGCGGCCGTCACGCACGGCGTACGGCGCCGGGGGAACGGCACTCCGCTTCCACACCGTCGGCCGGACCGTCGGCCGCCCGCACGCTCGGGGCCGGGTCTGACCGGACGGCACGGACGGTGGTGATCCTGGAGCCCAGTACTTCACGCCCTCGAAACTAAAGGTGCTGAAGTATCTGCGCCAATGAAGAAGCCGATACCAGGTATCGATGCCCCGATGCCCCGAAGCGATGACCCGATGCCCCGGTCCCGGCGACGGGCGGGGTGGGTGGCCGGCAGGCGTACCTCGTACGCTCGGATCCGTGAGCGTTCACGACACTCATGCCTCCGGTCCGCTGGACCTGAACCTGCTGCGGACCTTCCTCGCGGTGCACCGCCTGGGCTCCTTCACCGCCGCGGCACGTCAGCTGAGCCTGTCGCAGTCCACCGTCACCACGCAGATCCGGGCACTGGAGAACCGCCTGGGCCACGAGCTGTTCGAACGCCGGGCGCAGGGTGTCACCCCGCTGCCCCACGCGGACGAACTCGCCACCCGGCTGTCGGGCCCCCTCGACCAGTTGGCCGTCATCGCCGACGAGGAGCCGAGCAGCACCGTGGCACCGGTGCATCTGGCGGGGCCCGCGGAGTTCATGAGCGTGGCGGGGCTGATGGTGCTGGGCCCGCTGGTCACGCAGGGCGTCCGGCTGCGGGTGGCCGTCGGGCTGACCGAACCGCTGCTGGAGGAACTGCGGGCCGGACGCCACGACCTCGTCGTCGCCACCCGGCGGCCCCGCGGCCGGACGCTGCAGGCGGACCTCCTCGCCGACGAGGAGTTCGTCCTGGTCGCCGCGCCTGTATGGGCCGAGCGGCTCAAGGGGCGGGAGCCGTCCACCGCCCTGGAGGGCCTCCCGCTGGTCGCCTACGCCGAGGACCTGCCCATCGCCCGCCGCTACTGGCGCCATGTCTTCGGCCGCCGCCTGCACACCCAGGCCGCGATCACGGTCCCCGACCTGCGCAGCGTCCTCACCGCCCTCACGGCCGGCGCCGGCTGGAGCGTCCTGCCCAGCTATCTGTGCCGTGCCGAGCTCGCCTCCGGCGTCCTGCAGCTGCTGCACCAGCCGGAGGACCCGCCGATCAACACCGCCTACCTCGTCCAGCGCCCGGGCAGCTCCGCCAACCCGCACGTCGCGCTCGTCCGCGAGCACCTGCTGTCCGCCGCGAGAACCTGGTGAACGGCCCGGCGACGCAAGAGCCCGTACGTCCGCACGTCCGCTCCGCAGGCACATCCGGGACGCGAGTGCCACGCTTGTGCTGAGTCCCGGCCTCTGGAACGCGGAGAGGGGGCGGACATGGAGATCAAGCCGCAGATGGTCGCCATCCCCAAGGACACCGGCCATCTGGAGCAGGGGAAGTACGGCCCCGTTTTTCCCAGGACCCCGGCGTGCTACGGGTTCACCATCATCGCGCGGATCAAGCCGGGCCGGGCCGAGGCGGTGCGCGCGCACGGCCAGACGCTGGTCAAGGCCTTGGAGGAGGACCCGTACCTGCTGGCGCCGTTGAAGCTGCACTACCTCCGCTGGGTTCTCTTCGACGACGACACGCGCTTCATGTACCAGGGGATCTTCGACACCGACTTCGACAAGTACACCGAGGACGCGGTCGCGCTCTTCACGAAGGTCGGCGCGAGCACCGTCTTCGAGAACCTCGAAGGGTTTCCAGAGGACTGGCGGTCGAACCCCGAGGCGTTCGTCCGGTTCGTGCGGGAACACCACTGCCCGAGCTTCATCGAGTACGGGGAGTATCCGTACGTGACCTCGGACGAGATCAAGAAGGCGCTGCGGATCAAGGGCGCCCTGTCGGAGATGCTCGACCAGCTGCAGTGAGACGATCGGCATGAGCGAGGTCAGGACCGCCCGCACGTACAACCAACGCCACATTCCGCGCGAGTACACCCCTGGAGGGCGGCGGGTGAGCGTCTACGTCTCGTGGAGCTATCCGGCCGAGGCCGGTCGCGACACGGCCGGACTGGACAACCGCTTCTCCACGATGACCGAGGTCAGGCGGGCCGCGTGGCCGGCCTACGAGGATCCGAAGTGGTCGGATCCGTATCGGTTCCAGCAGGGCGTCGCCGGGTCGCTGGAGCTGTTCTTCTGGGCCTGGGTGCCGTTCCAGGACTTCGTCGAGGAGGTCACGGGGCATCCCGTCCCGGTGTACCAGCGCATCGACCAGGCGGGTTTCCCCACCCCGCTGGACGAGCGGGTGCTCGACGACACGGATGTGCTCTTCGTGTTCGGGCTGGACCACGCGGTCACCGGGCAGGAGGCCCGGCCCGAGGAGATCGAGGCGCTGCGGGCGTTCCTGGGCCGGGAGGGCACCTGCCTCGTCCTGGGCCCGCACCACGACGTCGGCGCGTCGGACGACCTGAAGGTCCGGGAGATGGAGTACCGCCATCACGGCGATCCCCTGGTGCCCCGGCAGCAGCGGTTCGCCACCTACGTCAGGGGCCTGATGCAGGGCCTCGGAGTGCCGGTCGTGAACCGGTACGGACTGCGCCCGGCGACGGGTGAGGGCAACCGGATCGTGCCGTTGTCCACGGTCAGGGACCTGGACCCGAAGGGCTGGCTGGACGGGGTGACGAACTTCAACTTCCACATGCACCTGCCGCACTACGACGTGACGACCGACGACCCGGACGCCGTCCGTGTGCTGGCCAGACAGCCCATCGACCTGTCCAGGCCGCATCCGTTCACCGAGGCCGGCAACACCGAGTTCAACATGTTCCTGTGGATGCCGCCCGGCGGTGACCGCGCGGCCGACCTGCTGCTGGCGGACTCCACGATCTTCAGCTCCTTGTTCGGCGGGGACGAGAGCCTGCGGAACTTCTGGCGCAACCTCGTCTCCCCGTAGGGCGCGTACGGCCGCCGGGAGGTCAACCGTGAGCGTGCACACGGACGTCGCACTGGAACTCCACGACATCCAGCGCGGGGTCCTCAGCCCCCGGCCGACGCCGTACGCGGCGGCCTACCTCGCCTTCCGCATCGACGACCCGGATCACGGGCGGGAGTTGATGCGCCGCGCGAGTACGGCGGTGACCTCCGCGGCGGACGCGGTCAGCCCGCTGGGTGAGACCTGGGTGAGTGTCGCCGTCACCTGTCAGGGCCTGGCGGTGCTGGGGGTACCGCGCGCGTCGCTGGAGACGTTCGCCTGGGAGTTCCGGCAGGGGATGGCGGCCCGCGCCCGAGCGCTGGGCGACGTGGGCGCAAGCAGCCCGGAGCACTGGGAGGCCCCGCTGGGCAGCCGCGACGTCCATGTGGTGCTCACAGCGGTCGCGCCCGGTCCCGCGCAGCTGGAGGCAGCCGTCGACCGGGCCCGCCCCGCCTACGACGGGCTGTCCGGCGTGACGGCGGTCTGGCGGCAGGACTGCTACGCGCTGCCCACCGAGACCGAGCATTTCGGCTATCGCGACGGGGTCAGCCATCCGGCCGTCGAAGGCAGCGGCATACCGGGATCCAACCGGCTGGAAGTCCCGCTGAAGGCGGGTGAGTTCGTCCTCGGCTACCCGGACGAGCTCGGCGGTGTGCAGCGCCCGCACCCCACCGGGCTGGGCCGCAACGGCAGTTACGCGGTCTTCCGCAAGCTCCGTCAGGACGTCGCCGCCTTCCGGCGCTATCTGAAGGACAACTCCACCGGGCCCCAGGACGAGGAACTGATCGCCGCGAAGATCATGGGGCGCTGGCGCAGCGGTGCTCCCCTGGCGCTGGCTCCGCAGGCCGACGACCCCGGGCTCGGCGCCGACCCGGACCGCCGTAACACCTTCCTGTACGAGAGCGACGATCCGACGGGGTTCAAGACGCCCGGCGGCTGCCACATCCGCCGGGCCAACCCCCGCGACGCCGCGGTGGCGGGAGAGGTGCGTCTGCACCGCATGATCCGGCGTGGCGCCGTGTACGGCCCGCCGCTGCCCGAGGGGGTGCTGGAGGACGACGGAGCCGACCGCGGCCTGATGTTCGCGTTCATCGGCGCGCATCCGGGGCGGCAGTTCGAGTTCGTGCAGTCGCAGTGGATGAACGACGGTGTCTTCTTCGGCGCGAACGACGCCAAGGACCCCGTCACCGGAGCGCACGACGGCTCCACCGGTTTCACCGTCCCCCGGCGACCGGTGCGCCGGCGCCTGGCCCCGCTGCCGCGGTTCGTCGTCACCCGAGGGGGCGAGTACTGCTTCCTGCCGAGCCTGAGCGCCCTGCGCCGGCTCGGCGGTCTGCACGAGTGAGGGCATGCGCCCGTTGGGTCCCGGCCCCACTGGGTCTATCGTCTGAATTCCGGGGTCGGGACGAGTGACTTCCGGGGTCGGGACGAGGAGGACGGGCCGGCGATGGCGCAGGACGAGGCCGTGATCGGCTGTATGGGCAAGGTGCTCATCGGGACGCGGGGATCCGCGGGCCCCGGCGAGGTCCTGGTGCGGGTCAGGGGCGGCTCCGAGACCTTCCTGGCGTGGTCCGAGGACCCCCTGCCCGCGGGCGCCACGGTCCTCGTGATCGAATCACGGGGATGCCGCCAGGTCGGCGTCATCGAGTGGGTGGATCCATTGGACGCGCTCGGCGGAGAGGCCGCCGGCGCCGACTGAGGAGTACAGGCATGTTCGGATACCGCGTTCCCGCTCCCGACGAGGCGATGTTGATCTCCGGGGGGCGGCGGGGACTGGGGGGCGCGCCCTTCCGAGTGGTGACGGGGCACGGGAAGTTCGTGCTCCCGGTCTTCCGTAAGGTCCGGTTCCTCACGCTGTCGATGTGCGAGGCCGAGGTCACCGAGACCTGTGTGACCAAGCAGGGCATCTCGCTGCACGTGCGCGCGGTGATCGCGTTCAAGGTCGGCAACGACCACGAGAGCATCATCAACGCCGGTCAGCGGTTCCTGTCCGACCAGGAGCAGATGTCGGTGCTCACCGGCCGGATCTTCGCCGGTCATCTGCGGGCCATCATCGGCTCGATGACGGTCGAGGAGATCGTCACCGAGCGGCAGAAGCTGGCCGCCGAGGTGCTGGACACCTCGAAGACGGAGATGGCGAAGATCGGCCTGATCGTCGACTCGCTGCAGATCCAGTCGATCGACGACGGCGACACCGGCTACATCGACGCGATGTCCGCCCCGCACAAGGCGGCGATCCAGCGGCAGGCGCAGATCGCCCAGGCCCAGGCCACCCAGGCCGCGGTGGAGGCGGAGCAGGCGGCGGCCCGCAAGCAGGCCGAGTACGCCCGCCAGACCGCCATCGTCAAGGCCGAGTACTCGGCCGAGGTGGACCGCGCCCAGGCCCAGGCCGCGCAGGCCGGACCGCTGGCGCAGGCGCACGCCCAGCAGGAGGTGCTGGCCGCCCAGACGGAGCTGGCCGAGCGCCAGGCCCGGCTGCGCCAGCAGCAGCTGGTCGCGGAGGTCGTCAAGCCCGCCGAGGCCGAGGCCGAGCGGGTGCGGGTGCTCGCCGCCGCCGAGGCCCAGCGGATGAAGATCCAGGCCGAGGCCGCCGCGTCCTACGACCGGGTGGCCCTCGACCGGATGATCATCGATCAGCTCCCGCAGATCGTGAAGGAGGCCGCCGGCGGCCTGTCCGGTGCCAACGTCAACGTCCTGAACGGTGCGGACGGCCTCGGCGAGATCGCCGCCGGCCTGGTGTCGCAGGGCCTGACGATCCTCGACTCGGTCCGGCACAACCTGAACGGCGGCCAGGCCAAGGACGACCAGGGCGGCCGGGGTGACCTGGGCGGCCTGCTCCAGCTGCGCTCGGGCAAGGAGCGGAACCCGGACGACGACGGTCCCGTCAACGTCGACTAGGCGCCGCGGTGGTGCGCGACCGTGAGGTGACGGTGCACGCCGGGACGCTCCAGCTCGTCCAGCACGGCCACCGCCAGGTCCTCGGCGCTGATCCGGGAGCCGCCGTCGGCGTCGGTCAGCAGGGTGTCGGTGCCGCGCCGGTAGCGGCCGGTGCGCTCGCCCGGTTCCAGTACGGCCGGCGGGCTCAGGTAGACCCAGTCGGCGCCGGGGTGGGCCTGGCAGGTACGCAGCTGGGCCACGCCGGCGAGTGCCACGGGGCGGTACTCGTCCGGCACGTACACGGGGTTCTCGGCGACCAGGAGTGCCCGGTCGCCGGGGCTGCGCAGGGCGCCGGCGCCGCCGACCACGAGGACGCGGATCCCGAGCGTCGCGGCGGCGTCCAGCACCGTACGGGTGGCGCCGACGAGGAACTCCTGGTCGGCCGGGAAGGTCCGTACAGCCAGTACGACGGCGTCGGCGGCGGAGCCGGCGAGCGCCTCCCGTACGGCGGTCGGGTCGGTCACGTCCACGGCGACCGGCATCACGGCCGGGTCCTCACTCGCCGGCTTCCGGGACAGCGCCAGCACCCGGTGTCCGCGCGCGCTCGCCTCGCCGACCACCCGGCCACCGACCATCCCGGTGGCCCCCAGCACGGCGATCGTCATGGTCCTGGCCTGCGAAGCCCGGCTCGTCGATCCTGTACGCATCGAAGCTCTCCTCTTTCGTTCCGTTCTTCTTCCGTGCCCTCGGGGCGAGTTGCGCGGCCACCAGCGCGGTCAGCGCCAGGGCGAAGCCGAGGGTCTGCGGCAGGCTGAGCGACTCGCCCTGCGCGAGGCCGATGAGGGTCGCGACCAGCGGGGACAGCAGCACCAGCGGTGCGGACGCGGCGACCGGCAGGCTGCCGATGCCGCGGAACCACAGCGTGTACGCGATCAGCCCGCCCATGCTGCCGAGCCAGAGGTAGCCGCCGGCGGCGCCCGCGTCGATCCGCGCGGGCACTCCCTCGACGGCCAGGGTGAGCGGGAGCAGCAGCAGTCCGCCGACGGTCAGCTGCCAGCCGGCCAGGGCGAGCGGGCCGACGCCCGCCGGACGGCCCCAGCGCTTGGTGAGGACGACCCCGCCGGCCATGGTGGCCGTATGGCCGAGACCGGCGAGCACGCCCACGGCGTCCAGCCGGGCCCCCGGTCCGAGCACGACGAGGCCGACACCGAGCACACCGAGCAGGCCCCAGCCGAGCCGCCAGGCCGTGGGCCGGTCGTGGAGCACCGCGAGGCCCAGCCCGGCGACCAGCAGCGGCTGGGCGGCGCCGAGGGTGGCGGCGACTCCGCCGGGGAGCCGTTCGGCGGCCACGAACAGCAGCGGCATCGCGCCGATGTTGAGGACGCCGAGGACCGCGGTCTTCCACCACCACTCCCCGCGCGGCAGCACCCGGGTGATCGCCAGCGCGAGCAGTCCGGCGGGCAGGGCCCGCATCAGGCCCGCGAACAGCGGATGCCCGGGCGGGAGCAGCCGGGTGGTGACCACGTAGGTGGTGCCCCATGAGGCGGGGGCGAGCGCGGTCAGCAGGACGGTCGCCGCCCGCTGTGCGGTGGAGGTCGAGGGACGCATGGGGGAAGTCTGTGCCGCGCATGACCATGTATCCAAAGCATGGTTGTCATCACAGCCATGAATGGAGACGATTGATCTGTGGATCTCCAGCAGCTGCGTTACGTCGTCGCCGTCGCCGACACCCTGAACTTCACCCGGGCCGCCGAGCGGTGTCAGGTGGTGCAGTCCTCGCTGAGTCATCGGATCGCGGCGCTGGAGCGGGAGCTCGGGGTCCGGCTGTTCGCCCGGTCCAGCCGCCGGGTCGAACTGACCGGCGCGGGTGTGGCGTTCCTCGTGGGGGCGCGGGAGTGTCTGGCCGCCGCCGACCGCGCGGTCGCCGATGCCGCCGCCGCGACCGGCGTGGTGCGTGGGCGGCTCGCCGTCGGCGTGATCGTGACCACGGCCGCCGTCGACGTACCCGAGCTGCTGCAGCGCTACCGCGCCCGGCATCCCGACGTCCGCGTCGTGCTGCGGTCCGGCCGCAGCGACGAGCTGGCGGCGGCGGTGCGCGACGGGGAGCTGGACATCGCCTTCCTCGGCCTGCCGGAGGGCGCGCGGCCGGCCGGTCTGGAGACCGTGGTGCTCGATCACGACCGGCATGTGCTGGTGGTGCCGGCCGGACACCGGCTGGCGGGGGCCGCCCGGGTCACACTGGCGGAGATCGCCGGGGAGACGTTCGTGGACTTCGTGGCCGGTACCCCCGCCCGCGCCCAGTCCGACCAGGCGTTCGCCGCGGCGGGACTGGCCCGCGACGTCGCCTACGAGGCCGGTGTCGTGGAGCTGATCACCCGGCTGATCGCGCGCGGGCTCGGTGTCGCGCTGCTGCCGTCGGCGTTCATCCGCCCGCTCGCCGCCGACGACCCGGGGCTGGCCCTGGTGCCGGTGGCCGACGGTCCGCGGCGCCTGGAGTACCTGGCGTGGAGCCGGTTCAACCCGAGCCCGGCCACCCGGGCGATGCTCGACGTCCTCGGGGTCAGACCGCCGTCGGTGCGCTCCTGACGCGGGGCCGCCGTACGGCCGGCCCGGCCGCTCGGACCGGTATGTGACCGACCGCGAGGAACTGAAGCGGCTGGTGGTCGTGGAGTCCGCGCTCGGCGCGGTCGGCACCGGGGCGCCGCCGGCGGAGCTGCCCTGGCGCGAGCCCGTCGAGATCATGGTGCGGCGCCCGCGGGACACCCTGGGCGCGCACCCGTCGGTGATCCCGCTGTCGGTCACCCACCGGCACCGCTCCCGCGCCGTCCTGCGCTGGTCGGAGACGGTGCTCGGCATCCTCACGGACGCGGGGTCCGAGGGCGAGCGCCGGGGCGTGGCCCTGCGCGGCCTGGTCGCGTACGTCAACGGCGCCCTGCAGCTGGAGCAGCCCGGCTCGCCGGCGTGCGAGGGCACGGTGGCCATCTCCGCGCTGGCGGCCGAGGAGTTCCCGCTCAGGGCGGCGACCGCCCGCCGCGCCCGGAGCGTCGATGTGGAGCGGGAGTTCTTCGGCGGCCTCGCGGCCCTGCTGCGCGGCCTGACCCCCTGACCCGCCGGACCCCCGGGGATCCGGCGGCTGCGCTGCACTCAGTCCAGCTGGAGCCGGTCCGCGAGTCCCGCCTCCTCGAACGCCTTCACCACGTCGTCGCGGGTCTCGGTGAAGTGGGCCCAGCTGTCGCAGTGGGCCGGCACCACCCGGCGGGCGTCGAGCAGCCGGGCGGCGGCGGCCGTGCCCTGGCCGTCGAGGACGAGGAGGGCGTCGTCGAGGACGGGCATGCGGGGCGCTCCGGCGAAGAGGACGGCGGTGTCGACGGGGGCGTACCGGTCGGCGATCTCCCGCACCAGCTCCAGGGAGGCGTTGTCGCCGCTGACGTACACGCTCGGCAGGTCGGCGGAGGTCAGCAGGAAGCCGGTGACGTCACCGACAAGCGGTTCGGAGCCCTCGGGGCCGTGCAGGGCCGGGGCGGCGGTCACGGTGACCGTGCCGCCGTCGGGGCGGGCGAGGTCGACGGCCTGCCACGGGGCGAGGGGCTCGGTGGTGCCGCCGAGCCGGCCGGCCGCCGCGGGTGTGGTGAGGGTGCGCGGGGTGGCGGCGAGCAGGGCCCGTCCGGAGTGGTCGAGGTTGTCGGCGTGCTGGTCGTGCGAGAGCAGGACGACGTCCACGGGGCCGAGCGCGGCGGCGCTCACGCGGGGCGGGGCGGTCTTGGTCAGGGTGCGGCCGCTGGGCGACGGGTAGTCACCGGGGTCGTCGAAGGTGGGGTCGGTGAGGAAGCGCAGACCGCCGTACTCGATGAGGACGGTGGGGCCGCCGAGGACGCGGACGGGTATGCGCTCGTCGGCGGGGGTGGAAGCGGGCGAGGGGGAGGGCGTTGCGGCCATATCGGCTCACCTCACGGATAGAAGGGGTTCATCCGTGAGAGACATTACGCCTTTCTCACGGATGCACGCAAGGCGTACCATGAGACACGTGACAGAGAGCGTGAGTGGGACCGACCGGTCCGCGCCGTACCCCCCGGCGCCGGGCGCCCAGCAGTACCCCGCCCTGGACCTCGCCAACAGCGCGATCGCCTTGCCCGGCGGACAGCACATCGACCTCCTCGGCACGCCCGCCGACGCACAGCGCTGGCTGGTGGAGCGCGGGCTCGCTCCGGCCGACGCCGACCTGCGCGAGACGTGTGCGAGCCGGCTGCGGGCCCTGCGCGAGCGGATCCGCGCGCTGCTGGCCTCCCGCGCCGAGGGCCACCCCGCCCCCGCCGACGCCCTCGCCGCCGTCAACGAGGCGCTCACCCTCGCCCCGGCCGCGTCCCTGCTGCACTGGTCCGCGGAGCGGGGCCTGCACCGCTCCGCCGCCCACCCGGTCACCCAGATCGTCGAGCACGCCCTGGCCGCCCTCGCCGCCGACGCCGCCGACCTGCTCACCGGCCCGGACGCGGACCGCCTCACCGCCTGCGGCTCCGCCCCCTGCAACCGCTACCTGCTCCGCCACGGCCGCCGCCACTGGTGCTCCACCCGCTGCGGCGACCGCGCCCGCGCGGCCCGCGCCTACGCACGCCGCACCGGGCGGACCGAGGAGACCTGAGCGCGGGGACAGCCCGAGGAGACCCCTGAACCCCAAGGGCAGCCCGAGGACAACCGGGGCACACCGGGGCGGGCGGCGGCCGACCCAGCCGCGGACCGACCGCAGGAACCACGGCACGCCCGGCAGACGACGGCCGCCCCAGCCGCAAGGGACCGGCCGAAAGAACCCCAGCACGCCCGGCAGGCCACGGGCGGCCCGGCCGCAGGGCCCCCAGGGGACCGGCCGAAGAAGCCACGGCACGTCCGACAGGCGGCGGGCCACGCCTCAGGCCGCGGACGGGCGAGCGGGACTCAGGCCGCGGACGGGCGAGCCGGACAGGACGGCGGCCATGGCTGCCCGGCACCGCCGGCGTCTAGCAGTACGGCGCCTGACTGGTGAGCGAGGAGGCCACCCGCATCCACACCCCGAACTGCCGGTAGAGCGAGGGAAGCCCGCCGGTCGCATGGACCGTACGGCTGTCGTCCGCGGTCACCCCCGGGATGCCGAGGAGGGTGGCGGCGACGGAGGCGGACTGCCAGCGGACGGTGAGGGTGGCCTCGGCGGCGACGGCCTCGGGGCGCCGCGGGGCCGGGCTCAGGGCCGCCGCGACCGCCTCCTCGACGGCCTTCCAGGCCTCCACCTCCGGCCGCAGCTCGGCGGCGAACCGGTCGTGGGCGTACTTCACGGGCAGTGACGACCGACGCGTCCCACGCCGTCATCTCGGCGCACGCCACGTCGTCACCCGTCAGGGCCACCACGGGCACCCCCAGGGCCGCGGCCGTGGCGTGGGCGAGCCCGATCTCACCGACCGGACGGCCGTCCAGCCACATGTCCTCGATCTCGTGGCCCATGAAGCTGTGGCTGAGCACGCCTGGCGCGCCGGCCCGGGAGTGGTAGCCGACACACAGCGCGGCGTCGTACTCCCCGGTCAGGCCCTCCAGCATGCCCATCCGCTTGGGCTTGCCGCGAACCAGGCGGGCGGCCGGGTGCAGCGCCTCGGGCAGCAGGTTGAGCATCGGGCCGTGGGCGTCGTTGACGAGGATGTCGTCGGCGCCCGCCGCCAGCGCGCCCCGCACGGCCGCGTTCACATCCTCGGCCATCATGGAACGGCCACGCTCGTAGTCCCGGCCGCCCGGCTGGGCGTCGTCCGCGTCCACGCGGCCGGTGACGCCTTCCATGTCCACGCTGATGTGGATACGCACGGCGCCGACCCTAACCGACCCTACGTATTGTAGGTTCCCAACCGCCGGCGGCCACCCGCCCGTTCATACGTCTGTTCATCGGGGGACCCATGCAGGACACGGAAACGGAAGCCGACGGGGAGGTCTGCGTACGCAGCCTCGCGCCGACACTGACCCTGCTGGGCATCAGCCTCCTCGTCGCCGCCGTCGGCGTGTACGAGCTGTGCGGCTTCGGTCTGCACAGCCTCGACCGGCGCCCGCACCTGTTCAGCGACGGTCTCGCGACCGGCGGGGTGATCGTCGCCGCGGTCGCGGCCGGCGCGGCGCTGGGCAACCTGGGCTGGCACCTGGTGACGGCCCGGCGCGGCAGGGAAAGGGCCGGGTAAGAGGCGCGGCACGGGAAGGGGTTGGGTAAGAGGCACGGCCCGTGGAGGGGCTGGGTAAGAGCCGGTGCCGGTACGCTCCCGGTGCACAGGCACAATGCCCTACAAACTGTAGGGTGAGCGTCTGCCCCATCCCTCCCCACCCAAGGTGACCAGTCACCATGCCCGCTCAGCAGTCGACCGTTGTCTCCGCGAAGGTCCCCGGTCAGCGCGGCACGCGCCGCGAGTTCCGGTTGCCCGACCCCAGCCCCCGGCTGCGCGCCGGGGCGGCCTCGGCCACCGTGTGGTACCTGCGGCTGATCGCCGTCTTCAACATCATCGCGGTGCTGTCGCTGCCGTTCCGCAAGGAGGTGGAGGAACACAACGACGGCCAGCTCTTCACCGCCCGCCACGTGCACGCGCACACCCACCACGCCGGCCAGTTCTTCACCCCGTACCTGGCCACCGCCGGCCTGGTCTCCGCCGCGGCGGCGATCTTCCTGGCGCTCGTGATGCGACGCGGGAAACGCGCCGGCTGGGTGGTCAACATGCTGCTCGCCGGCCCCCTCTTCGTGCTCTACGTCCTCGCCCTCACCCAGCACCCGTTCCGCGACCACGCCTTCAACTGGGTCTCCACCGCCCTCACCGGCCTGTTCGTGGCCGCGCTGCTGATCGGCCGCCGGGAGTTCAACGCCGTCGGCGACCCCTCCAACCCCAAGCTCGCGCTGGCCGTGGGCACCGGCGGGGTCCTGCTGACGGGCGGCCTCGGCACCCTGCTGGTGCACGCCACCAACACCCTGCGGGGCGCGCCCCTGGCCGAGGAACTCGCCTACACCCTGCTGCGCGGCATCAGCGTCGGCCCGCTCGCCGACCGGGTCGACTCCGTGCACGCGCCCCGCTGGGTCGACATCATCATCAACATCCTGCTCGCCGCGGCCTTCTGCCTCGTGCTGTACGCCTGCTTCCGCTCCCCGCGCGGCCGCCGGCTCCTGACCGCGGAGGACGAGGACAGGCTGCGGGCACTGCTCGACAAGCACGGCGCCCGCGACTCCCTCGGTTACTTCGCGCTGCGCCGCGACAAGGCCGCCATCTTCTCCCCCACCGGCAAGGCCGCCGTGACCTACCGCGTCGTCGGTGCGGTCTCCCTCGCCTCCGGCGACCCGATCGGCGACCCCGAGGCCTGGCCCGGCGCCATCGACGCCTGGCTCACCGAGGCCCGCCGGCACGCCTGGACCCCGGCCGTCATGGGCGCCAGCGAGGAGGCCGGCACCATCTACGCCCGCCACGGCCTGGACGCCCTCGAACTGGGCGACGAGGCGATCGTGGACATCGCCGACTTCACCCTGGACGGCCGTGCCATGCGCGTGGTCCGCCAGGCCCACAACCGGGTCAAGCGGGCCGGGTACAGCGTCCGCATCCGCCGCCACGAGGACATCCCCGCCGACGAGATGGCCCTGCTGACCGAGCGCGCCGACCGCTGGCGCGACGGCGCCACCGAACGCGGCTTCTCCATGGCCCTGGGCCGTCTGGCCGACCCGGCGGACGGCCGCTGCGTGATGCTGGAGTGCCGCGACGCGAACGACGAGCCGCGCGCCCTGCTCAGCTTCGTGCCCTGGGGCGAGCACGGGCTGTCCCTGGACCTGATGCGCCGCGACCGCGACTGCGAGAACGGCCTGATGGAGTACATGGTGGTGGAACTCCTGCTCGGCGCCAAGGAGCTGGACATCCACCGGGTGTCCCTGAACTTCGCGATGTTCCGTTCGGTCTTCGAACGCGGCGCCCGCCTCGGCGCCGGCCCGGTCCTGCGCCTGTGGCGCTCCACCCTGACGTTCTTCTCCCGCTGGTGGCAGATCGAGTCCCTCTACCGGGCCAACGCCAAGTACCGCCCGGTGTGGGAGCCCCGCTTCCTGCTGTTCGCCAAGAGCAGCGACATCCCGCGGATCGGCCTGGCGAGCGCCCGGGCGGAGGGCTTCCTCACGCTGCCGGGGATGGGCGGGCACCAGCCGTAGCGCGCGCGGACGAGGGTCCGAGGACGGGCGGGGTCACCGAGCCGGCGGCGGAGTCGGGAGAGTAGGGTTCCGCGTCGCTCTGCCGCCAGCCGGGGTCGTAGGCGCAGGGCGCGGTGGCACCGCCGGTGAAGTACTGGCGGTCCGCGAACCAGTCGAAGGACATCCGCTCGTCCCCGTCGTCCCGCTGGGCGTAGAGCGTTCCGTCCCTGCCCTTGCCCGCCGCGCGGTACGACGTGATCTCCCAGCCCTCGTCGGTGAGGCGCCGGTGCAGCCGGCGCAGGCCGGCGGCGGCCTGGCTCGCGGGCACATGGTCCAGCGCCCACGCGTGATCCATGCGGTAGGCGCCGTCGACGGTCTTGTCCTCCATCCCCAGCAGACCGCCGTCGTAGCAGTAGCCGGCGTCGAGCGTGTTCTCCGTGCTGACGCCGACGCGTTCGACCCCGGGCCGCACGGGCCGGGTGAACCCCATGACGTCGTAGGCCTCCTGGGAGTGCCGGAAGACGCGGCCGGCCATGTCCTCGGGCGCGACGCGGGGAAGGTCCGTTGCGTCCCCGGCGTTCCAGGCGAGCCGAACGACCAGGACGAGTAGCCCGACGAGGGCGAGGCCCCCGCAGCCGAGGCAGCCGAGGAAGCGGGAAGGGGCCCCGGAGCCGGTCGTCGGGGTGGCGGTGGCCGTGGCGGCCGGTGTGGTCTGCTCGGGCATACGAGGACCGTAGGGCGCCGGGGGACCCCGGCGGATGCGCGTGCCTACCCGGGCGGGGTAGGTACGTCTACTCAGTCACGCCGGGCCCAGCACCCTCACGGCGTGCGGCCGCCCACCGTGAACCCGATCACCGCTCCCCCGCCCTCCCGCCGGAAGGCGAAGGGCGCTCCGCCGTGCGCCATGGCGACCTCGCGGACGATGGACAGGCCCAGGCCGGAACCCGGCAGGGAGCGGGCGTCGGCGGCGCGGTAGAAGCGGTCGAAGATCCGGATGAGGTCGCCCTCGGCGATCCCGGGTCCCCGGTCCAGCACCTGCACCCGCACGGTCCCCGACCGCGCCGGCCCGGTGACGTCGACCTCGATGGGGCCCTTCCCGCCCCGGTCGAACTTGGCCGCGTTCTCCACCAGGTTGGACACGGCCCGCTGCAGCATCCCGGGCCGCCCGTCGGTCGTCGTGTCGCCGCTCGCGCGCAGCACGATCTCGCGCCCGGTACGGCGTTTGGCCAGCCCCACGACGTCCTCGGCGATGTCCGCGAGGTCCACCCGCTGCGGCGGCTCGCTGTCGGACTGCCCGGCGGCGAGATCGACCAGCTCGTTGACCAGGTCGGTCAGCTCCCGCGCCTCCTGACCGAGGTCGGCGACCAGCTCCTCCCGCGTGGCCGGGGGGAGTTCGTCGATGCGGCGGAGCAGGGAGATGTTCGTGCGCAGGGACGTCAGCGGCGTACGCAGTTCGTGCCCGGCGTCCTGCACCAGCCGCCGCTGGTCCTCCTCGGACTGCGCGAGCCGGCCCAGCATCCGGTCGAAGGCCCGCCCGAGCCGGCCCACCTCGTCCAGCCCGGCCACCGGCACCTCGATGCCCAGCCGGCGGGTGCGGGCCACGTCCTCCGCCGCGGAGGTGAGCACCACCAGGCGCCGGGTGATCCGGCGGGCCAGCCACCATCCGAACAGGCCGGCCGCCACCACGACCGCCGCCATCAGGATCAGCGTCCGCTGCTGCAGCGCCCGCAGCAGGTCCTCGGTGTCGCTGAACTCCTGCGCGACCTGCACCGCGCCCCGCCCGTCGCCGAGCGAGACGGTGGCGATGCGGAACAGGTCCTCGTCCACCCGCACGTCCTTGTGCTCGACCACCTTCCCGGCCGTCACCGCGAGCGCCATGGCCTTGTCGCGGGAGGTGACGGGCAGGCTCGGGTTGCCGTGGTCGACGATCTGGCCCTGCGCGCCCAGCACCTGCACATCGGTGCGGGCGGGCCGCACCAGGTCGTGCCCGGGACGGGAGGAAGAGAAGTCGTCGGGGACCATCTCGTGCTGCCGTACCTCGTCCCGTACGTCCTGCACGACCTGCGTGAACACCGACTGCTGGTCGACGCGGACCAGCCGCGCGGCGGAGCCGTACGACAGGATGCCGACGAGGATGGTGACGGCGGCGGTGACCGCCGCGAAGGAGACGGCGAAGGTGGTGCGCAGGGAGACCAGCTTGGGCCGGCCCGGGGCCAGCAGCCGCCGCAGGCGGCCCACCTAGTCCTCCCGGAGCACGTAACCCACGCCCCGCACGGTGTGGATCAGCTGCGGCGCGCCGGGCTCGTCCAGCTTGCGGCGCAGGTAGCCGACGTACACGGCGAGGTTCTTGGAGCCGGGCCCGAAGTCGTAGCCCCAGATCCGGTCGTAGATCGTGGAGTGGTCGAGCACGATCCCCGCGTTGCGCACGAGCAGCTCCAGCAGCTCGAACTCGGTGCGGGTCAGCTCCAGCTCCCGCTTGCCGCGCCAGGCCCGGCGGGCCTGGAGGTCCATGCGGATGCCCGCGGCCTCCACCTGCCGGTCGGGCAGCTGGGCGTCCCGGCCGCCGGTCTCGACGCCCGCGCCGCCGTTGCCGCCGCCGGCGGGCACCGGGCTGGTCCGGCGCAGCAGGGCGCGCAGCCGGGCGAAGACCTCCTCGACGTCGAACGGCTTGACCACGTAGTCGTCGGCGCCGGCGTCCAGGCCCGCGATGCGGTCGGCGGTCTCCACCAGCGCGGTGAGCATGAGGATCGGCGTGCGGTCGCCCTCGGCGCGCAGCACCCGGCAGACCTGGAGGCCGTCGATCCCTGGCATCATGACGTCGAGGACGAGGACGTCCGGCGGGGTCTTGTGGGCCTGTGCCAGCGCTTCGACGCCGTCGGCCACCGCCGTGACCTCGTACCCTTCCAGGGTCAGGGCACGCTCCAGGGCATGACGGATGGCACGGTCGTCTTCGGCGAGCAGCACAGTCTGGGGCACGGTCCCAGTCTGCCAAGGCCTGTGGCGATTCGGCCGGGGCGAGCGGACCTACGATCACCCTTTTTACCGGCCTCTCACCGTCACAGGGGCAACCCGGTGCCGGGTTCTACCGTCTTCTCACCGTCGGCCGCGCCGCGCCGCCTACCGGCGTCCCCCGGACCCCGCTCCGGCCTCGATCCTCACACGCCGGTCGGGCTGAGCTTCGCCAGCTGCTCCTCGAAGGGCACGACCACGAACCCGCCGGAGGCGCCCGCCGCGGCCCCGTCCGAGGTGTCCGCCTCGCCCCGGCCGGACGCGCCCGCCCCGATCCCGCCCGAGGTGCCCGCCCCGGGCGCCGACAGCCCGGCCATCAGGCCGGCCAGCTCTCCCGCCGCCCGCTCGATGCGCCCCGGGAGCCCCTCCTCACCCCAGTCCTCCGACGCGGCGTACACACCGGTCGGCGCGACGACGGCCCGCAGGTAGGTGAACAGCGGCCGCAGCGCGTGCTCCAGCACCAGCGAGTGCCGGGCCGTGCCCCCGGTGGCCGCGATCAGCACCGGCGTGCCCACCAGCGCGTCCTTGTCGAGCACATCGAAGAACGACTTGAACAGCCCGCTGTACGAGGCGCTGAACACCGGCGTGACGACGATGAGCCCGTCGGCCCCCGCCACCGCGTCCTGCGCGGCGGCGAGCGCCCTGCCGGCGAACCCGTTGGTGAAGTTGTGCGCGATCTCGACCGCGAGGTCCCGCAGCTCGATCACCTGGACGTCGGCCGGCGTCCGCCGGTCCACCGCGGCGGCCAGCCGGTCGGCCAGCAGCCGGGTGGAGGAGGGCACGCTCAGCCCCGCGGACACGACGACGAGCCTCATGCGACGGTCTCCTTCCGCTGCGCGGCGGCGAGCAGGGACTGCTGGGTCGGCGCCTCGGGCACATCCGCCGGGCGCCCCTTGGCGAACTCCTCGCGCAGCACCGGTACGACCTCCTCGCCGAGCAGGTCGAGCTGCTCCAGCACGGTCTTCAGCGGCAGGCCCGCGTGGTCCATCAGGAACAGCTGGCGCTGGTAGTCACCGGCGTACTCGCGGAAGGACAGCGTCTTCTCGACGACCTGCTGCGGGGAGCCCACCGTCAGCGGGGTCTGCTCGGTGAACTCCTCCAGCGAGGGCCCGTGGCCGTACACCGGTGCGTTGTCGAAGTACGGCCGGAACTCGCGCACCGCGTCCTGCGAGTTCCTCCGCATGAACACCTGACCGCCCAGTCCGACGATCGCCTGCTCGGGCGTGCCGTGCCCGTAGTGGGCGTACCGGGTCCGGTACAGCTCGACCATCCGCCGGGTGTGGTCGGCCGGCCAGAAGATGTTGTTGTGGAAGAAGCCGTCGCCGTAGTAGGCCGCCTGCTCGGCGATCTCGGGCGAGCGGATCGAGCCGTGCCAGACGAAGGGCGGGACGCCGTCCAGCGGGCGGGGGGTGGAGGTGAAGCCCTGCAGCGGCGTGCGGAACCTGCCCTCCCAGTCCACGACCTCCTCGCGCCACAGCCGGCGCAGCAGGGCGTAGTTCTCGATGGCGAGGTTGATGCCCTGCCGGATGTCCTGGCCGAACCAGGGGTAGACCGGTCCGGTGTTGCCGCGGCCCATCATCAGGTCGACGCGCCCGTCGGCCAGGTGCTGCAGCATCGCGAAGTCCTCCGCGATCTTCACCGGGTCGTTGGTGGTGATCAGGGTGGTGGAGGTGGAGAGGATCAGCTTCTCCGTCCTCGCGGCTATGTAGCCGAGCAGGGTGGTCGGGGAGGACGGTACGAACGGCGGGTTGTGGTGCTCGCCGGTGGCGAAGACGTCCAGGCCGACCTCCTCGGCCTTCAGCGCGATGGCGACCATGGCCTTGATGCGCTCCGCCTCGGTCGGCGTACGCCCCGTGGTGGGGTCCGGCGTGACGTCGCCGACCGTGAAGATCCCGAACTGCATGGTCGCTCACCCTCCAGGTTGTTGATCATTCAACTATATCCTGTCGAACGGTCCCCCCGGCCGGGTTATTCCACCCCCGCCCCGCACCCCTCAGGGCGCCAGCACCAGCCGCCCGCGCACGCCGCCCTCCGCCAGCCGCGCGTGCGCCTCGGCCGCGTCCTCCAGGGCGTAGGCCTCCGCCACCCGCAGGGTCAGCACCCCCTTGTCCACCAGCCGGACCAGCTCGTCGAGCTGCACCCCGTCGGCCCGCACCCAGACGTTCTCCATCCGCACCCCACGCTCCGCCTCGGGCAGCACCCCGTCACGGACCGCGACGAACGCGCCCCCGTCCCGCACCCACGCCAGCGCGGGCGCCCCCAGCACGGCGGCGTCCAGCACCGCGTCCACACGGTCCGGCTCGACCCCCTCGGAGGTGAAGTGCGCGGCCCCCAGGGAGCGCACCAGCTCCTCGTCGCCCGCCCGGGCGTGCCCGGTCACCTCGACCCCCCGGTGCGCGGCCAGCTGCACCGCGAACCCGCCGACCGCCCCCGCCGCGCCGGTCACCAGCAGCGAGTCGCCCGGCGCGAGATCCAGCAGATCCAGGGCCTGCAGCGCGGTCAGCCCGTTCAGCGGCAGGGTGCCCGCGTGCACCGCGTCCACCGAGGCGGGCGCCGCGGCCACCGCACCCGCGTCCACGACGACGTACTCGGCGTGCGCGCCCAGCGGGTCGGCCACCCCCGGCGCCAGCGCCACCACCGGGTCGCCGACCTGCCAGGCGGCGGGCGCGCCCACCGCGTCCACCGTGCCGGCCACGTCCCAGCCGAGCCCGAGGGTCTTGCCGGCCCCGCCGAAGAAACCGGCACGCACGGCCGCGTCCACCGGGTTCAGCGCACTCGCGGCCACCTTGATCCGCACCTGCCGCGCCCCCGGCTCCGGCACCGGCACCTCGGCGATCTCCACGGCCTCCGGTCCGCCGAACGTCGTCACCACAGCAGCACGCATGTCAACTCTCCCTGAGATCAAGGCACTTGATGCTTTCGCGGCACCTCTCCGGCCGCACCACCAACCGTAGGAGAGCTACTATCGATCGGTAAGTAGTTACCTGAGAGTGCGTAACTGACCCCGAGGTGAGAGCCCATGGCGACCACGACCGCCGCCCAGCGGCGCGAACAGGCCCGCGCCGACTACGACGCCTTCCTGCGCGCGTGTCCCACCAACCAGCTCCTCGGGCGGCTCAGCGACAAGTGGGTCAGCCTCGTCGTCGCCGCCCTGGCCGCCGGCCCCCAGCGCTACAGCGACCTCGGCCGCAGGATCGCGGGCGTCAGCCCCAAGATGCTCACGCAGACCCTGCGCACCCTCGAACGGGACGGCATCGTCAGCCGCACGGTCACCCCGTCCGTCCCGGTCCGCGTCGACTACACCCTCACCCCGCTCGGCGCCAGCCTCGCCGGCCTGCTGACCGCGGTGAAGGAGTGGGCCGAGACCCACTTCGAGGAGGTCCAAGAGGCCCGCGAGCGCTACGACACCGAGAACGCCGCCTGAGCCCGGCGGCCCGAGCGGCGCGGAACGCGTGGACCCGGCGTGCCAAGCTGCTGACCATGTCGATCCTCCGCTCCGCCGCCCTGTTCGTCCTCGCCGCCCTCTTCGAGATCGGCGGCGCCTGGCTGATCTGGCAGGGCGTGCGCGAGCACCGGGGCTGGCTGTGGATGACGGGCGGTGTCCTGGCCCTCGGGGCGTACGGGTTCGTCGCGACCTTCCAGCCGGACGCCCACTTCGGCCGCATCCTGGCCGCATACGGCGGGATCTTCGTGGCGGGCTCGCTCCTGTGGGGCGTCGTCGCCGACGGATACCGCCCCGACCGCTGGGACGTGACCGGCGCCCTGGTCTGCCTCGCCGGGATGGCCATGATCATGTGGGCGCCGAGGAACGGCGGTTGAGCCTCACTTACGCTGGACACAGCCCTTCGCCACCGGATCACAGGAGCTGCCCATGACCCCCGCCTCCCGCATCGCCGTCGTCACCGGGGCGAGCAGCGGCATCGGCGCCGCCACGGCCCGGCAGCTCGCGGAGGCCGGCTACCGCGTCGTCCTCACCGCCCGCCGCAAGGACCGTATCGAGGCGCTGGCGGAGGAGCTGACCAAGGCGGGCCACTCGGCCGTCGCCTACCAGCTGGACGTCACGGACCGCGCGGCGGTGGACGAGTTCGCCTCGGCGTTCCAGACGATCGGCGTCCTGGTCAACAACGCGGGCGGCGCCCTCGGCGCGGACCCGGTGGCCACCGGCGACCCGGCGGACTGGCGCACGATGTACGAGACGAACGTCATCGGCACCCTGAACCTCACCCAGGCCCTGCTGCCGAAGCTGGTGGCCGGCGGCGACGGCGTGATCGTCGTGGTGTCCTCCACCGCCGGGCACGGCACGTACGAGGGCGGCGGGGGCTACGTGGCCGCCAAGCACGGCGCCCACGTCCTCGCCGAGACCCTCCGCCTGGAGATCGTCGGCCAGCCGGTCCGCGTGATCGAGATCGCGCCCGGCATGGTCAGGACCGAGGAGTTCGCCCTGACCCGCTTCGGCGGCGACGAGGCGAAGGCCGCCAAGGTCTACGAGGGCGTGGCCGAGCCGCTCACGGCGGACGACGTGGCGGAGACGATCACCTGGGCGGTCACCCGCCCCAGCCACGTCAACGTGGACCTCCTGGTCCTCCGCCCCCGCGCCCAGGCGTCCAACACCAAGGTCCACCGAGAACGCTGATGCCCGAAGACAACTCCCCGGAGTCCCTGGAAAAGCGCCGCCTGGCCCAGGAGACCAAGGACGAACGCCAGGTGTGGTACTTCCTCGCCTACTTCCTCTTCGGCATCCACATCCTGGCGTTCGTCATGATCTACGCCGTGCGGCACGGTCACTGACGGCGCGTCAGCCCTTGACGCACACGACCTGCTTGAGCTTCGCGACGACCTCGACGAGATCCCGCTGCTGGTCGATGACCTGGTCGATCGACTTGTAGGCGCCCGGGATCTCGTCCACGACGCCGGAGTCCTTGCGGCACTCCACGCCCCGGGTCTGCTCCTCCAGGTCCTTGGTGGAGTAACGCTTCTTCGCGGCGTTGCGGCTCATCCGCCGGCCGGCTCCGTGGGAGGCCGAGTTGAAGGCCATCTCGTTCCCGAGGCCCTTGACGATGTACGAGCCCGTGCCCATGGAGCCGGGGATGATCCCGTACTCGCCGGAGCCGGCCCGGATCGCGCCCTTGCGGGTGACGAGCAGGTCCATGCCCTCGTACCGCTCCTCCGCCACGTAGTTGTGGTGGCAGGAGATCTCCGGCTCGAAGGCCGGCTTGGCCTTCTTGAACTCCTTGCGGACCACGTCCTTCAGGAGCGCCATCATCAGCGTGCGGTTGTACCTGGCGTACTCCTGCGCCCAGAACAGGTCGTTGCGGTAGGCCGCCATCTGCGGGGTGTCCGAGACGAAGACCGCCAGGTCACGGTCGACCAGGCCCTGGTTGTGCGGGAGCTTGTGGGCCACGCCGATGTGGTGCTCGGCGAGTTCCTTGCCGATGTTGCGGGAGCCGGAGTGGAGCATCAGCCACACGGCACCGGTCGTGTCCGTGCAGACCTCGATGAAGTGGTTGCCGCTTCCGAGCGTTCCCATCTGCTTCGAGGCGCGCTCCAGGCGGAACCTGACCGACTCGGCCACTCCGTCGAACCGCCCCCAGAAGTCGTCCCACCCGGACGTGGCCAGCCCGTGGAAGTCCCCCGGGGCGACGGGGTCGTCGTGCATCCCCCGGCCCACCGGGATCGCCTGCTCGATCTTCGACCGGAGCCGGGACAGGTCGCCCGGCAGGTCGTTCGCGGTCAGGGACGTCTTCACCGCCGACATGCCGCACCCGATGTCCACCCCGACCGCGGCCGGGCAGACCGCGCCCCGCATGGCGATGACCGAGCCGACCGTCGCGCCCTTGCCGTAGTGCACGTCCGGCATCACGGCCAGACCCTTGATCCACGGCAGGGTCGCCACGTTCTGGAGCTGGCGCAGGGCCACGTCCTCGACCGTCGCGGGGTCCGTCCACATCCGGATCGGGACCTTCGCGCCCGGCATCTCCACGTACGACATACGTTCCTCATTCCCCCGAAAACGGCAGCAAAAGACTTAGAAGCAGCAAAGCGCAAAAGAGGTGACAGGCTCGGTGAAAAAGGACAAGGGACCGGCGGCCACGGCAGTGCGTGCGATACACATTGTCTCCAGGGGGCGCCCCGCTGCGGCAAACGATTAACCAGCGGGGACACTGGAGCACCGAGCTGTCGCACACCCGAGAGGAGCCCGACCGTGCAGCGGAAGGCGTACGTATCCGGCACCGCCGCCCTCCTCGTGGCGCTGCTGGCCGGCTGCACGAGCGGCTCGGGCGGCGACAGCCCTACGGACGACGCCAATCCGGGCGAGGCCGGCACCGCCACGGTGGCCGCCCAGCCCGGCAAGTACCGCACACTCCCCGAGCCCTGCGACGCGGTCGACCACGACACCCTCGACTCGCTGCTGCCCGGCATCAAGCAGATCACCGACCCCACCCAGCGGGACAAGGCCTACCAGGGCGAGGCCGAGCTCACCTACGACACCGAGCGCAAGGTCGGCTGCCACTGGAAGGTGGAGTCCGCGGACGCCACCGACCGCCTCTCGGTCGACTTCGAGCGCGTGGTGTCGTACGACAACGCGATCAGTGACGACGACCAGGCGCAGCAGCTGTTCGAGGGCAAGGAGTCGGCCGCCGACCTGCCCGAGCCGGGCGGTTCCCCGGCGACGGGCGGCACGCCCGCGTCCCCGTCCACGGCCGCGTCGACGCCCGGGGGCACCGCCTCCTCCGCCCCCTCGTCCGCCCCGTCGCCCTCCGCGAGCGGCGGCGCCTCCCCCGCCGGCGCCTCCTCCGGCTCCCCCTCCTCGGGATCCCCCTCCGACTCCGCCTCGGCGGCCGATCTGCAGCCGCGGGTGCTGTCCGATCTCGGTGACGAGGCGTATCTGGACGACCAGCTCGACTCGTCCGGTTCGACCGCCCAGCAGCGGACGGTGACTGTGGTGTTCCGCACGTCCAACGTCGTCGTCACCATCGAGTACGAGGAGCAGCCGACGGCCACCGGAACGGTCCCCGACAGCAAGGAAATGCAGGACAGGGCCCGTAATCTGGCCTCTCAACTGGCCGACGCGCTGGGCGGTTGACGGCCCCCGGGACCGCTCGCCCCGGCGCACGCAAAGCAACCGAACGGAGACCGCACAGCTCCTTCACCGCGTACCGTGGCCCCGCAGGAACCCGCACGACCACCGAGCGTCATGAGTGAAGGAACCATGCAGCGAGCAGCCCAGCGAGACGACCGTGCCCAGCGACAGACGCGTGGCAAGCGCCTGAGCCGTGTTCTTGTCTGCGCGGCAGCCGTTCCGGCGGTGCTGATCACCGCCGCCTGTTCGTCGGACTCGGGCGACTCCAAGAGCAAGGGCGCCGACAGCAGTGCGCAGCAGTCCGCGGGCAGCAGCGCGAAGCCGTCGGCGAGCGCCTCCCCGACCGTGCAGGCGGCGGCGTACCAGAAGCTTCCCGCCGCGTGCGCGGTGCTGTCGAAGAAGACCCTCGCGGACCTGGTGCCGAACGCCGCCGCTTCGGGCAAGAAGGGCACTTCGGACGATCCGTCCTCGCGTGCCTCCTGCTCCTGGAGCAGCCTGGACAACAACGGCGTGAAGGGCTCGCAGTTCCGCTGGCTGAACGTCTCCCTGCTCCGCTTCGACTCGGACACCGCGCGCGGCGCCGGTGACGCGCAGGCCCACACGTACTTCGGCCAGCAGGTCAAGGACGCCGAGGCGGTGAACGGCGCGAAGAACACCAAGGAGATCCCGCTGTCCGGCACGGGCGCGGAGGCGACGGCCGTGCGCTACGACCTGAAGAAGAAGGAGGGGCTCTTCAAGCAGCAGACGGTGGTCGCCCGGGTCGAGAACGTGGTCATCACGCTCGACTACAACGGCGCCGGTCTCGCGGGCGAGAAGACCCCGGACGCCGACGACCTGACCAAGGCCGCGCAGCAGGCGGTCAAGGAAGTGGTCGGTTCGGTCTCGTCCGCCAACGGTGGCTCGTCCTCGGGCGGTTCCTCCTCGAAGGCCCCGGCCTCCCCGTCGCAGTCGGCGTCCAAGTCCGCGTCCCCCTCCAAGTCGCCGTCCAAGTCGGCCTCTTCCAGCGCTTCTCCGTCCAAGTCGACCGCACGGAAGAACTGACCCCCGGTCCGAACCCCTGACCGGTACCACGTTCGGCGTAAGCGTGTGCCACCCTGTTGCGCGCAACAACAGCAAGGGGAGGGGAGTACGAGTGGCCGCGCCACTGCAGCTGACTCGGATGCACCGCGTTCTCATCGGCGTGGTCGTGACCGGCGCCTTGATCATCGCCGGTATCGGCTTCGCCGGCTCCTACGCGGCCGTCCGTGAGCTGGCCATCAAGAAGGGTTTCGGGAACTTCTCCTACGTGTTCCCGGTCGGCATCGACGCGGGTATCTGTGTCCTGCTGTCCCTGGACCTGCTGCTGACCTGGATCCGTATCCCCTTCCCGCTGCTGCGCCAGACGGCGTGGCTGCTGACGGCGGCGACGATCGCGTTCAACGGCGCCGCCGCCTGGCCGGACCCGCTGGGCGTCGGCATGCACGCGGTGATCCCGGTCCTGTTCGTGGTCGCGGTCGAGGCGGCCCGGCACGCGATCGGCCGCATCGCCGACATCACGGCGGACAAGCACATGGAGGGCGTCCGGCTGACCCGCTGGCTCCTCTCCCCGGTCCCCACGTTCCTGCTCTGGCGCAGGATGAAGCTGTGGGAGCTGCGCTCGTACGACCAGGTGATCAGGCTGGAGCAGGAGCGCCTCGTCTACCAGGCGAGGCTCCGCAGCCGCTTCGGCCGGGCCTGGCGCAGGAAGGCTCCGGTGGAGTCCCTGATGCCGCTGCGCCTGGCCCGCTACGGCGTCCCCCTGGCGGAGACGGCCCCGGCGGGGCTGGCGGCGGCGGGTATCGAGCCGAACGTGATACCCGCCGTGGCGGCGGGCGGTCGTGCCGCCGGGGCGGTGCCCGTCCCGCAGCAGGCGGCGCCTCCCGCCGGCGAGCGGCGCCCCGAGCTGCCGGGCCAGAACGCCGCGCCGCCGGACAGTGCCCCCGTGGACGAGGAGAGCCCCTGGTTCCAGGCCCAGCGGGAGATCGAGTACCAGGGCGGCTACGACCCCACCTACGAACCGCCCCTGGACCCTCAGTACGCCCCCGGCGAAGAGTACGAGGGGTGGTACGAGGAGCCGCCCCCGGAGCAGTTCCAGCAGCCCTCCCCCGAGGAGACCGGCAGTTTCCCCATCCCGGTGGGCCCGAACCGCACCCGCGAACTGGGCGAGGGCGGCGGCCCCCCGGAGCCGGACGAGGACGCGTACTACCAGGTCTTCCGTGAGTCGATCAAGAGTGGGAACGGGGCGCCGACCCCCCGCGGTTTCATCGCCGACGTCGAGGCGACGTACGGCATAGCGCTCCCGGAGGCCGAGTCCAAGCGCATGCTGAACCGGTTCTCCAACCGCCTCAACGCGGAACTCGCGGACGAGCACATCGCCTGAGAGACACCGCCGGACAGAAAAAAGGGGCCCTCCTGTGAAAGAGGGCCCCTTTTTCTTACGCGGTTGCCAACGGGCTCTTACTCACCGAGCAGCTTGCGGACCCGGTCCTGCCCCACCGCCAGCAGCAGCGTGGGCAGCCGCGGTCCCGTGTCCCGCCCGACCAGCAGGTGGTACAGCAGCGCGAAGAACGACCGCTGAGCCGTCTTGATCTCCGGCGGCAGCTCCTTGGGCGTGGCGTCGGCCGAGAACCCGGCCTGCACCTTGGGCACGCCGTACACGAGGTGGGTCAGCCCGTCGAGCGACCAGTGCTCGGCGAGCCCGTCGAGCAGCAGCCGTACCGACTGCTGGGACGCCTCGTCGAGCGACTTCAGCAGCTCGGCGTCCGGCTCGTCGCGCACGATGGTCCGCTGGTCGGCGGACACGTGCGTGTTGATCCAGGCCTCGGCCTTGTCGTAGCGCGGCCGGACCTCGTCCAGGGAGGCCAGCGGCTGCTCCGGGTCCAGCTCGGAGAGGATCCGCAGGGCCTGGTCCTCGTGGCCGGCGGTGATGTCGGCGACGGACGCGAGCGTGCGGTACGGCAGCGGGCGCGCCGTCCTCGGCAGCTCACCGCCGGCCGTACCCACCGCGCGCGTGTACGCGGCGACGTCGGCCGGCAGCGCGGAGCCGTCGGCGACCTTCCCGGCGAGCTTGTCCCACTCGTCGTAGAGCCGCTGGATCTCCTGGTCGAAGGCGATCTTGAAGGACTGGTTGGGCCTGCGGCGGGCGTAGAGCCAGCGCAGGATCTGCGGCTCCATGATCTTCAGCGCGTCGGCAGGCGTCGGGACGCCGCCGCGCGAGGAGGACATCTTCGCCATGCCGGAGATGCCCACGAAGGCGTACATGGGCCCGATCGGCTGCTTGCCGTCGAAGATCCCGACGATCTGCCCGCCGACCTGGAAGCTGGACCCGGGCGAGGAGTGGTCCACACCGCTCGGCTCGAAGATCACGCCCTCGTACGCCCAGCGCATGGGCCAGTCGACCTTCCAGACCAGCTTGCCGCGGTTGAACTCGGTGAGCCGGACGGTCTCGGCGAAGCCGCACGCGGTGCAGGTGTACGCCAGCTCGGTGCTGTCGTCGTCGTAGGAGGTGACCGTCGTCAGGTCCTTCTCGCAGTTGCCGCAGTACGGCTTGTACGGGAAGTAGCCGGCGGAGCCGGAGCTGCCGTCGTCCTCGGACGCGGCGCCCGAGCCCTCCTCGGCCTCCAGCTCGGCCTCGTCGACGGCCTTCTGCTGCTGCTTCTTCGGCGCCTTCTTCGTGCGGTACTGGGCGAGGATCGCGTCGATGTCGCCGCGGTGCTTCATCGCGTGCAGGATCTGCTCGCGATAGGCGCCGGAGGTGTACTGCGCGGTCTGGCTGATGCCGTCGAACTCGACGCCCAGTTCGGCCAGCGAGGCGATCATCGCGGCCTTGAAGTGCTCGGCCCAGTTCGCGTACGACGACCCGCCCGGCGCCGGCACGGAGGTCAGCGGCTTGCCGATGTGCTCGGCCCACGACTCGTCGACGCCCGCGATGCCCGCCGGGACCTTCCGGTACCGGTCGTAGTCGTCCCAGGAGATCAGGTGCCGGACCTGGTACCCGCGGCGGCGGATCTCGTCCGCGACCAGGTGGGGGGTCATGACCTCACGGAGATTGCCCAGGTGGATGGGCCCGGAGGGCGAGAGTCCGGACGCGACGACGACCGGTTTACCCGGGGCCCGGCGCTCCGACTCCTCGATGACCTCATCCGCGAAACGGGAGACCCAGTCGGTGGTCTCGGTGCTCTGAGCCACGATCGGCACGTCCTTCTTTCTGAACGGGGTGACACTCCATTCTCACAGACCGTCCGTCGACCGGGAAAACGCCTTTACCCACCATGGGATACTGACCGGGACTATCCATCCCCACGAGGAGAACGGCACCCATTCCTATGGCCTCGGTCACGTCCCTCAGCGATTCCGTCCAGCAGCACCTCGCGTCCGCCCTCTCGGCCACCCTGCCCGAGGCCGCCGGCGCGGACCCGCTGCTGCGACGAAGCGACCGGGCCGACTTCCAGGCCAACGGCATCCTGGCGCTCGCGAAGAAGGCGAAGGCGAACCCGAGGGAGCTGGCGACTCAGGTCGTCTCCCAGGTGGCCACCGGCGACGAGCTGATCAAGGACGTCGAGGTCTCGGGCCCCGGCTTCCTCAACATCACGATCGCGGACCAGGCGATCACCCGGAACCTCGCCGCGCGGTACGCGGACGACACGGGCCGCCTGGGCGTGCCGTACGCCGAGCACCCCGGCACGACGGTGATCGACTACGCCCAGCCCAACGTGGCGAAGGAGATGCACGTCGGCCACCTGCGGTCCGCGGTGATCGGCGACTCGGTGGTCCAGATCCTGGAGTTCACCGGCGAGAACGTGGTCCGCCGCCACCACATCGGCGACTGGGGCACCCAGTTCGGCATGCTCATCCAGTACCTGGACGAGCACCCGCACGAGCTGGACCACAAGGCGTCCGCCGAGGACGCCGCGGCTTCGGGCGAGGAGGCGATGTCGAACCTCGACCGCCTCTACAAGGCCGCGCGCCGGAAGTTCGACTCCGACGACGAGTTCAAGACGCGCGCCCGCCGCCGGGTGGTCGACCTCCAGGCCGGCGACCCGCACACGCTCGCCATGTGGCAGAAGTTCGTGGACGAGTCGAAGATCTACTTCTTCTCCGTCTTCGAGAAGCTGGACATGGAGATCCGGGACTCCGACATCGTCGGCGAGTCCGGCTACAACGACATGCTGGCCGAGACCTGCCGCCTCCTGGAGGAGTCGGGCGTGGCGGTCCGCTCCGAAGGCGCCCTGTGCGTGTTCTTCGAGGACATCAAGGGCCCGGACGGCAACCTGGTCCCGCTGATCGTCCAGAAGTCCGACGGCGGCTACGGCTACGCGGCCACCGACCTGTCCGCGATCCGCGACCGCGTCTTCGGCCTCAAGGCGAACACCCTCCTGTACGTGGTGGACGCCCGCCAGTCCCTGCACTTCCGGATGGTCTTCGAGACGGCACGCCGGGCCGGCTGGCTGGGCGAGGACGTCACGGCGACGCAGCTGGCCTTCGGCACGGTCCTCGGCAAGGACGGCAAGCCCTTCAAGACGCGTGAGGGCGAGACGGTCCGCCTGGTCGACCTGCTGGACGAGGCGATCGACCGCGCCTCGGCCGTGGTCCGCGAGAAGGCCCAGGACCTCTCCGAGGAGGAGATCGCCGAGCGGGGCACCCAGGTGGGCATCGGCGCGGTGAAGTACGCCGACCTGTCCACGTCGGCGAGCCGGGACTACAAGTTCGACCTGGACCAGATGGTCTCGCTCAACGGCGACACCTCCGTGTACCTGCAGTACGCGTACGCCCGTATCCAGTCCATCCTGCGCAAGGCCGGCGAGGTTCGCCCGGCCGCGCACCCGGAGCTGGAACTGGCCGACGCCGAGCGCGCCCTGGGCCTCCACGTGGACGCGTTCGGGCAGACGGTGTCGGAGACGGCGGCGGAGTACGCCCCGCACAAGCTGGCCGCGTACCTCTACCAGCTGGCGTCCCTCTACACGACCTTCTACGACAAGTGCCCGGTCCTGAAGGCCGAGACGCCGGAGCAGGTGGAGAACCGCCTGTTCCTGTGCGACGTCACGGCCCGCACCCTGCACCAGGGGATGAGCCTGCTGGGGATCAGGACGCCGGAGAAGCTCTGACGCACGGCCCCGCGCCGGCCGGCAGCCCTCTGACCCGACTGTCAGTCCCCTGCACCATCATGGGCCTCTGTAAGGCCAATTGCATGCGTGTGGGGGACTGCCGTGGACATGAAGGATGCGATCAAGGCCCTCGCGGCTGATCCGTACCAGCGGGAGGCGGCGCGGGTCCGGCTGGCCGTGGAGGGCCGATCCGTGGTGCGGCCGCTGATCGCGGAGCTGCTGGACGAGACGTCCCCCGTGCCCTGGCAGGAGATAGAACGGCTGCTGGTCAAGTGGATCCCGGAGCATGCCTACGACGAGGTGCTGGCCGCTCTGGCATCGGCGTCGGACAAGGTGTCACGCCGCCGCCTCAGCCGCACCTTCACGTCGTTCGGCGCGGTCGACCGCTACATCGAGGCGCTGAACCATCCGTCGGCGTCCGTACGTGAGTCCGCCGCCATGGGCATCCAGTCCGCCTGCTCGGTGGCCTACGGCCGCAAACCGAACCCCGATGTGGACTACGACCTGGTCATCGACGCGCTGATACCCCTGCTGGCCGACCCGGACGAGGACGTGGCCCAGCGGGTGAGATGGCTGCTGACCATGCTGGGGGACGGCGTGCTGGAGCCGCTGCGGCACGTGCGCAGGCACGGCCCGGGAAAGCTGCGGGCACACGCGCTGTCCGTGCTCGCCGCGGCCGGCGGCGAGGAGGCCCTGTCGGCGGCGGACCGCGCCGCCGTGGAACGGCTGGTCCGCATCAAGCTCCTGGACGACCGGGCCCAGCCGCTGGACACCTGCTTCACGTCCTGGATCGCCGTCCCCGGCGGCGACCAGCAGGGCATCGCGGAACTGCTCGGCCTCTTCGACGCCAGGCCGGCCACGTTCGAGCTGGGCCTCAGCGTCGGTTCGCACGACAGCCACGACGGTGCCGAGTACGGCAGGGTCTACGTCACCCCCGAGGTGGACGGATGGACGCTGGTGCTCGGCCCCTGGTGCAACCCCGTCGACCCCGAGCGCGCGGAGGACGTGCTGCGCGTCGTCACGGAACTGAGCCGTCGCCACGGCCGGGCCCAGGCCTACTACTTCGGTGAGCAGGGCGGCGGTTCGGGCTGGCTCGTGGCCGAGAACGGCGAGGCCGTACGTCGCTGCAAGGGCTCCTGGGCGAAGGACGACGCGCGGTTCAGCCTGGGCGAACCCCTGCCGCAGGAGCGTGCCGCCTGCATCGAGGAAGGCATCACGCCGGTGGGCGACGCCCCCGCCGACGGCGAGGAGGCCGACGAGGAGTGGACGGACCTCGCCCCGTACCTGGCACCGGACCTGGCACGCCGACTGGGCGTGAGCCCCTTCGACCTGGGCCCGCACACGAGAGTGCGCGGAGCCGGAATCGTGGCCCTCACCCCGCACGCCCGAGCCCACGGAAGACCGTGCACGGGGGCGTATGCCATCTGACGGGGCCGACCGAAAGGCACACCCGCGAACGACGTCCCGGTATTTCCAGGCGACGGACCCCCGCCCGCCAGGTTCGCCACGGGCAACGGCAGCATGATGCCGGAGACGGCGATCTCCGGGCGGCTGTCCGTGGACGGCACGCTGAAGCAGCTCCGACAGCAGTGGCGAGGTCGTCGCCCCCGAGCCGCCCGGCCAGAACCGCTGACGCCGTGCGCCGTCACGCGTTCTCCTCGACGAGTTCGCGGGTGCGGCGCAGCAAGGCCTGCCGTACCTCTTCCGGCGCGAGGACGCGCAGGGGCGCCCCCAGGCCGAGGAGGTAGCGGGCGAGGCCGTCCGGGTCGGGGCCGCCGATGTCGACCAGGGTCGCGTCCGGGCCGTCGGGGCGGTGGGTGCCGACCGTCGGCGGGATGAGCCGCAGCGCCTGGCTCATGGGGAGGGGGAGGCGGATGGTCGCCGACAGCGGGTAGGGGCCGTTCGCGATGTTGCGGGAGACCAGCCGCGCCGGGTCCGGTGGGTCGGTGAGGTCCGCGGCGAGGCCTGTGGGCTGGAAGCGGTCGATCCGGTCGGCGCGGAAGGTGCGCCACTGGTCCCGGGTCACGTCCCGCGCGACGAGGTACCAGCGCCGGCCGGTGTGGACGAGGCGGTACGGGTCGACCTCCCGGACGGTGGCCCGCCCCTCCCCGTCCGTGTACGACAGCCGGGCCCGCTCCTTCTGCCGGCAGGCGACGGCCAGCTCCAGCAGCAGACCAGGCCTGATCTGCGGCCCGTCGGCCCCGGGCAGCCTGACGAACGCGTCGTCCAGCTCACCCAGCCGCTCCGCGACCCGGCGGGGGAGCACCTGCCTCAGCTTCAGCAGCGCCGACAGTGCCGCCTGGTCACCGCCGAGCGCGTCGCTCAGGGCCGCCTCCCGCAGGCCGACCGCCACGGCCAGCGCCTCCTCGTCGTCGAGGATCAGCGGCGGCACGTGGGACCCGGCACGCAGACGGTAGCCGCCCCAGGGCCCGGCCTCGGAATCGACGGAGTAGCCGAGATCCCTGAGCCTCGCGATGTCCCGGCGGACCGTGCGGTCGGTGACCTCCATGCGCTCGGCCAGCTCGGCGCAGGTCCAGGAGGGGCGGGAGGACAGCAGCGACAGCAGGCGAAGGAGGCGGGCGGACGAGCTCAGCACGGCGGGAAGTCTGGCACAGCCATCAGCACAACCAGGACCGAACCTGTCCTGGTCATGTCCTAGCGTCCTCCCCATGACCACGGAGACGACTTCCACATCCGGTTCCACACCCGCTTCCGCCCCCGCGTTCCGCTACGCCGCCGTCACCTTCGACTGCGCCGACCCCGCCGAAATGGCCCGCTTCTACGGCGAGTTGCTCGGCATGGCGGTCCTCTTCTCCACCGACGACTTCGTCCTGCTCGGCAAGGAGGGCGCGACCGGCCTCGGATTCAACCGCCTCGCCGACTACCGCCCGCCCACCTGGCCGGACCCCGCGCAGGAGAAGCAGGCGCACATCGAGCTGGGCGTGGACGACCTGGACATCGCCGAGAAGCGGCTGCTCGACCTGGGCGCCACCAAGCCCGGCTTCCAGCCGGGCGAGGACCGCTGGCGGGTCCTGCTCGACCCGGCCGGCCATCCGTTCTGCATCACGACGCTGGTCTGACACCTCGCCCCGGCGGCACCGTGACGGGCGGATCCGTGCCGGGGGTCCGCCCGCCACGGGGCGCCCGCTGGGGCCAGAAGAGCACGTACGCCGCCGAGCCGAGCCCGAAGGCGAGGCGGATGAAGCCCTGGGTGGAGTCCGACGGGACCAGCAGGGCGCTTCCGTAGAGGGAGATGAGGGCGATCCAGCTCACCCAGGGGACCAGGCGGCGTTGGCCGATCGAGTCCCAGATGAGCGTACCCAGCAGAACCGAGGCGTTGTAGTACGTGTACACGCTCGGGTCGAGCAGGATGCGGGCGTCGGCGGCCAGGAAGACCACCGCCGGCCAGCGGTGCCGTCGTACCGCGAGTGCGCCCAGGGCGATACCGAGGGCCATCTGCGCGGGACGGTCCCACCAGGGGGTCACGGGGTCGTTCGCACCGAACCAGCGCAGCGAGGACGCCGGTTGGTTGGGGATGGTGAAGCGGGCCGCGTGCAGGGTGTCCAGGTGGCTGAGGTAGAAGGGCAGCCAGGCGACCGCCACCAGGCCGAAGGCCCATGCCGCCGAGCGCAGGCGGGCGGGGCGGGGCAGTGCCAGGAGTAAGGGCAGGAAGCCGACCGCCCAGGGCTTCGAGTCCACCGCCAGCGCCAGGAACACACCCATCGCCGTCGCCTTGCCGCGGACCAGGGCGCGGACGGCGAGGGTGGTGAAGAACAGGGCCAGGACGTCGTCGAGATGGGCGAAGCGGACCGAGACCTCGACCCACATGGGGATGAAGGCGGCACCGGCGATCAGGACGCGTTGCTGGAGGCGTTTGTGGTTGAGGCCGGTACCCCGGTTGTGGTCGGCGGCGGCGCGGCCGACCAGGACCAGCATGTACAGGCCGAGGCCGGACATGAACGCGTCGGCCAGCTTCTCACCGACGTCGGCCGGGAACGGCGCGAACAGCCCGGCCACCACGAAGCTGACGGGTCCTATCTGCAGGTTCGGGTGGTTGGCGTAGAGGGCCAGGCCGCCGCCGGAGACCTGGTCGAACAGCAGTTGCTGGCCGGTTCTCAGGTAGTGCCAGGAGATGGCGGCGTGGCGCTCGGCCACCACGAACCAGACGGCGGTCCACAGGGTGAGCAGCACGATGTGCCATCGCACCGGGTAACGCCCGATCCACACGTTCCGCCCTTCCCCTCCCCCGGCAACCCGGCACCCGGCGCTCATCACAACATCACCCGGTAAGAGAGGCTGCGGCGGGCACCGGTTCATCGGGGAACCCGGTCAACGGCGTTGTCAGTGAGGGGCTTTACAGTCACGGGCATGGCGACTCTTCCCAATCCGCTGCCCAGGCTGGCCACCGACCCCAGCGGGCGTTCCCTCGGGCTTCAACTCCCGCCCGGCAGGCTCGTCGACATGGCGGACGACGGCCCCTGGCACGAACCTCTGCTGTGGTACGCGGAGAAGCCGGCCGCGCCGGGCACCTGGAAGGCACTGGGCGCGCCGGCGGCCCGGGCCGGTCTGCTGCCGGTGCTCGTGGACACCGGCGGTGGCGTGGGCGGTCCCCACGACTGGGTGCTGCTGCCCGGCGAGACGTCGTACCCGGGCGATCACGACGCCGAGGACGTCCTCGCGGAGTACTGGGAGGAGGAGACGGAGGACGGCGAGATCGCCGAGGAGATCGAGCCGTTCGGGGAGGAGTGGCCGGGCCTCGCGCCCGCCACCGCCGCCCTCGCCGCCGACCCGGACACCCGCGCCGCACAGGTCGCCGACGCGCTGGTCGGGGACCCGGAGTCGGACGTGGAGGAGCCGCACCTCGCACTGGTCGCGGCCCGCCGGTCCGCCGACATCCCGGCGGCGATCGGCTGGACCGGTCCGGTGAACTACGAGGGTGACGTGGCCCGGATATGCGCGGTGCTGCGCTCCTGGGAGGACCGCTTCGGCATCCGCGTGGTGGCCCTCGGCCCGGACGTCCTCGTCGTGTCGGTCGCGGCCCCGCCGGCCACTCGGGAGGAGGCGGAGGCCCTGGCGGCGGAGCACTTCGCGCTGTGCCCGGACAACGTGCTCCAGGGCGAGCGGGACACCCTCGGCGCGTACGCGAAGTCCCTGATCGGGGCGCCGAGCTGGACCTTTTGGTGGGACTGACGCGGCAAGGCGGTGAAAATCCGTACCGCACTCGTACCCGTGAGTAGGCATACTGGCGGGGCATCTCAAGATGCGTGATCACCCTCTGGCCCTGACCAGGTCAGACCTTCGACGGATCCTTTGAGAACGGGGAATCGTGCGTACTGCGCAACAACTCAAGAACCGCCTGACAGCACCCGTGTTCGGCGCCGCACTGTGCCTGGCGCTGACCGCGACGGCATCCGGTGTGGCTTCGGCCGCCGGGGGAACGGCGGCCGAAGCGGCCCCGCGTCCGGTCGCGAGCGCTCCGAGGATCGCTCAGATGCCTCCGCTCATGGAGGCCATGGACTGGATGGTGGCCCACAAGGGCGACACCTCGTACCACGGCCGCTGCGAGTACGCGGTGGCGGCGGCCTGGAAGCGCCACGTCGTCCACACCACGGCGAAGGACCACTGGTTGTCGGACGACGGGGACCGGCACACCAACGGCACCCCGCCCATGGGGTCCTTCGTGTTCTGGAAGACGGGGAATCCGTCCTGGCACGTGGGCCTGTCGGACGGCCAGGGCGGTGTCTGGATGACGGACGCGGGACCGAACGGCGAGATCGGCCACAAGTCCAACTACAAGAGCACCGCCATCGGCACGTACCTGGGGTGGAAGCCGGGCAGCCCCTGACGGGGGGCCGACGGCGATTAGGTCAGTCGGCCTGGCGTACCTTCTGGGCCACCTCGGTGGCCCAGTAGGTGAGGATGTTCCGCGCTCCGGCACGCTTGATGCCGGTCAGGGTCTCGAAGATCGCCCGGTCCCGGTCGATCCAGCCCTTCTCGGCGGCGGCCTCGATCATCGCGTACTCGCCGGAGATCTGGTAGGCGGCGACGGGCACGTCCACGGCGTCCGCGACCCGGGCGAGGATGTCGAGGTACGGCCCGGCCGGCTTGACCATGACCATGTCCGCGCCCTCGGCGAGGTCCAGCTCCAGCTCCCGCAGGGACTCCCGCCAGTTGGCGGGGTCCTGCTGGTAGGTCTTGCGGTCGCCCTGGAGCGAGGAGGCGACGGCCTCGCGGAAGGGGCCGTAGAAGGCGGAGGAGTACTTGACGGTGTAGGCGAGGATCGCGACGTCCTCGCGGCCGATCTGGTCGAGCGCGTCGCGGATGACGCCGATCTGGCCGTCCATCATCCCGCTGGGGCCGACGACATGAGCGCCCGCGTCGGCCTGCACCTGCGCCATCTCGGCGTACCGCTCCAGGGTGGCGTCGTTGTCGACGCGGCCCTCGGCGTCCAGGACGCCGCAGTGCCCGTGGTCGGTGAACTCGTCCAGGCACAGGTCGGACATGACGAGCAGGTCGTCGCCGACCTCGGAGCGCACATCGCGCAGTGCGACCTGCAGGATCCCGTCCGGGTCGGTGCCGGCCGTGCCCTGGGCGTCCTTCTTGTCGTCCTCCGGGACGCCGAAGAGCATGATGCCGGAGATCCCGGCCGCCACGGCCTCCGCCGCGGCCTTCTTCAGGCTGTCGCGGGTGTGTTGGACGACTCCGGGCATGGCGGCGATCGGCACGGGCTCGCTCACGCCCTCCCGGACGAACGCCGGAAGGATGAAGTCGGCCGGGTGCAGGCGCGTCTCGGCGACCATGCGGCGCATGACGGGCGAGGTCCGCAGCCGTCGGGGACGCGTACCGGGGAAGGATCCGTACTTCGTCATGGCTCCTACGCTACGCCCGCCCGCCCCACGCCTTTGCCAACACCGTGTCGGCCCGGAGAACCGCTCACAGGTGGCCCGTAGACGTCGCATTCGCGGGCATGGCGGCGCCGTCATACGGCGTCTTCACCGACGACACGCGCGACGTCGCCGCCGTCGAGAAGGTCTTCGACGCCGACTACACGGCGACGTCGATCACCCCGACGGACGGCGAGAGCCGGCCATCATCCTCACCGGCACGGGCGTGGCCCAGCCGGTGGCGCAGACGAGCGTGGACGCCGAAGAGACCGGGGTACCAGGGGGCCCAGCCCCCTGGTACCTCAGGTGGTCGTGCGGCGCCGGCGCGCCCCCGGCCGCCGCTCGCTGGGTCGTGTCACCGGATCCCCGGCCTCCAGGGCGGCAGCGCGCCGCTTCATGCCGAAGTCGGCCAGCGCCTCCGCCAGCTTGTGCACCGACGGCTCCGGCGCCATGACATCGACCCGCAGCCCGTGCTCCTCGGCCGTCTTCGCCGTGGCCGGACCGATGCACGCGATCACCGTCACGTTGTGCGGCTTGCCCGCGATCCCGACCAGGTTCCGGACCGTCGACGACGACGTGAAGAGCACCGCGTCGAAACCGCCGCCCTTGATCGCCTCGCGGGTCTCCACCGGCGGCGGCGAGGCCCGCACGGTCCGGTAGGCCGTGACGTCGTCGACCTCCCAGCCCAGCTCGATCAGACCGGCCACCAGGGTCTCCGTGGCGATGTCCGCCCGGGGCAGGAAGACGCGGTCGATCGGGTCGAACACCGGGTCGTACGGCGGCCAGTCCTCCAGCAGACCGGCGGCCGACTGCTCGCCGCTCGGCACCAGGTCCGGCTTCACACCGAACGCGACGAGCGCCTTCGCGGTCTGCTCGCCCACCGCAGCCACCTTGATACCCGCAAAAGCCCGAGCATCAAGGCCGTACTCCTCGAACTTCTCCCGTACCGCCTTCACCGCGTTGACCGACGTGAAGGCGATCCACTCGTAGCGGCCCGTCACCAGGCCCTTGACCGCGCGCTCCATCTGCTGGGGCGTGCGCGGCGGCTCCACCGCGATCGTCGGGACCTCGTGCGGCACAGCGCCGTAGGACCGCAGCTGGTCGGAGAGCGACGCCGCCTGCTCCTTCGTGCGCGGCACGAGCACCTTCCAGCCGAACAGCGGCTTGGACTCGAACCACGACAGCTGGTCGCGCCGGGCGGTGGCGGAACGCTCGCCGACCACGGCTATCACCGGCCGGCCGCCGTCCGGCGACGGCAGCACCTTCGCCTGCTTCAGCGTCTGCGCGATCGTGCCGAGCGTCGCCGTCCAGGTGCGCTGGCGGGTCGTCGTACCGGCGATCGTCACTGTCAGGGGGGTGTCCGGCTTGCGGCCGGCCGACACCAGCTCGCCCGCCGCGGCGGACACGGAGTCCAGGGTCGTGGAGACGACGACCGTGCCGTCGGAGGCACCCACCTCCGTCCAGCACCGGTCCGAGGCCGTACGGGCGTCCACGAACCGGACGTCCGCTCCCTGCGCGTCCCGCAGCGGCACACCGGCGTACGCGGGCACGCCGACCGCGGCCGCGACACCCGGTACCACCTCGAAGGGCACACCGGCGGCGGCGCAGGCGAGCATTTCCTCGGCCGCGTACGTATCAAGTCCCGGGTCCCCGGACACCGCACGGACGACCCGCCTGCCGCCCCGCGCAGCCTCCATGACAAGATGAGCGGCATCCCGGGCAGCGGCCCGGAAAGCGGCGGTTGTTGACGTGCCGTCAACGACCGTCAACTGGGGCGTGCCCGGCGGCGCCGCGGAGGGATCCGCGTCGGTGGGCACCACGGAGACGCCCTGTCGGGCGTGCGTCCGGATCACGTCGAGCACCTCGTGCTCGGCGACCAGGACGTCCGCGTTCGACAGCGCCTCCACAGCGCGCAGAGTCAGCAGTCCCGGATCTCCGGGTCCGGCACCGAGGAAGGTGACGTGCCCGTGTTCAGGACCGGCGGCGGGAAGGGTGGTGGGGCTCAATGTGCTCGCTCCCCCATCAGACCGGCCGCGCCCCGGGCGAGCATCTCGGTGGCGAGGTCGCGACCGAGTGCCAACGCCTGGTCGTGCGTCTGGGGCACGGGACCGGTGGTGGACAGCTGCACCATGCGGGTGCCGTCGGTCGTGCCGACCACACCGCGCAGGCGCATTTCCTTGACAAACTGCCCGTCGGCCAGGAGGTCGGCCAGCGCGCCCACAGGGGCGCTGCAACCGGCCTCCAGGGCGGCGAGCAGTGACCGTTCGGCGGTCACGGCGGCCCGGGTGAACGGGTCGTCGAGCTCGCCGAGCGCCGCGATGAGGTCCGCGCGGTCCGCGGCACACTCGATCGCCAGGGCCCCCTGGCCGGGGGCGGGCAAAACCGTGTCGACCGACAGGAAGTCGGTCACCTCGTCGATCCTGCCGATCCGGTTCAGTCCGGCGGCGGCCAGGACGACCGCGTCGAGTTCGCCGTCCCGGACGTACCGGATGCGGGTGTCGACGTTGCCGCGTATCGGGACCGTCTCGATGTCCAGTCCGTGGGCGCGGGCGTACGCGTTCAGCTGCGCCATGCGGCGCGGCGCGCCGGTGCCGATGCGGGCGCCCCGCGGCAGATCGGTGAACTTGAGGGCGTCACGCGCGACGATCACGTCCCGCGGGTCCTCGCGCACCGGTACGGCGGCCAGGACCAGCTCGTCGGGCTGCGCGGTCGGCAGGTCCTTGAGCGAATGAACCGCGAAGTCGACCTCGCCCTTCAGCAGCGCGTCGCGCAGCGCCGTGACGAACACGCCGGTGCCGCCGATCTGCGCGAGTGCCTCGCGGGAGACATCGCCGTACGTGGTGATCTCGACCAGCTCGACGGGCCGCCCGGTCACCCGGCGGACGGCCTCCGCCACCTGCCCGGACTGGGCCATGGCGAGCTTGCTGCGCCTGGTCCCCAGTCTCAGTGCCTTCTCAGTCATGCCGGTCGGTCCTTCTTGTCTGTGCTGTCCCCGGCCCGGGAGACGGCGGCGACCGTCTCGGGGTCGAGGTCGAACAGGGTGCGCAGCGCGTCCGCGTACCCGGCGCCGCCGGGTTCGGCCGCGAGCTGCTTGACCCGTACGGTCGGCGCGTGCAGCAGCTTGTCGACGACCCGGTGCACGGCCTGCCGGATCTCACCGCGCTGGCGTTCGTCCAGGTCGGGCAGGCGGCCGTCGAGCCGCGCGATCTCACCGGCGACGACGTCGGCGGCCATGGTGCGCAGCGCGACCACGGTCGGCGTGATGTGCGCCGCCCGCTGTGCCGCGCCGAAGGCCGCGACCTCGTCGGAGACGATACGCCGGACCTGGTCCACATCGGCCGCCATCGGCGCGTCGGCGGAGGCTTCCGCCAGCGACTCGATGTCCACCAGCCGCACCCCGGCCAGCCGGTGCACGGCCGCGTCGATGTCGCGGGGCATGGCCAGGTCGAGGAGGAAGAGGGAGGGCGCGGGACGCTCGGCCACCGGCTCGGGCTTACGCCGCTCCGGGACGCGGCCGACGGTGGCGGCGGTCGCGGCCAGCGCGGTGATCAGCTCGGCGTCCGCCTCGGGCGTACGGCGGCCCGGACGGTCGAGGGTGCCGCCCGCGGCCCAGGCCGCGTGCTGCTCCAGGGTGGCCGCGTCCATGCCCGCGACGGCGGCCTCCCCCATGACGGAGAAGCCGGGCTGCACGGCGGCCAGGTCCAGCGGGCAGTTCTCGTCGGTGCCGACGCTGGTGGGCGGCAGCGGGGTGCCGGTGGTCCTGGGAGCCGTACGGGCGCTGTCGTCCTCGGCGGTACGGCCGCTGCCGGCGATCTCGGTGACGGGGGCGCCGGTGCGGCCCTCGACCGCCTGGGCGACCGTTTCCGCCGTGAGGACCAGGCCCGTCGCGCCGGTACAGGAGACGATGACGTCGGCACGTGTCAGCTCGCCCGGTATGGCGTCCATCGACACCGCGCGGGCGGTCGTCGTGTTGTCCTCGGCCTCGGTGAGGATCTGCGCGAGCCGCTCGGCGCGCTCGAAGGTGCGGTTGGCGACGACGACCTCGGCGATCCCGGATCGCGCGAGCGTGGCCGCGGCCAGCGAGGACATCGACCCGGCGCCGATGACCAGCGCCTTCTTGCCCTCGGCCCAGGCGGGCACCGCGGCGGAGACGGCCAGCTGCTCCAGGCCGAAGGTGACCAGGGACTGCCCGGCGCGGTCGATACCGGTCTCGGAGTGGGCGCGCTTGCCCACCCGCAGGGCCTGCTGGAACAGGTCGTTCAGCAGCCGTCCGGCGGTGTGCAGCTCCTGCGCCCTGGCCAGCGAGTCCTTGATCTGGCCGAGGATCTGTCCCTCGCCGACGACCATCGAGTCCAGGCCGCAGGCCACCGAGAACAGGTGGTGGACGGCCCGGTCCTCGTAGTGCACGTAGAGATAAGGGGTCAGTTCTTCCAGGCCGACACCGCTGTGCTGGGCGAGCAGCGTGGACAGCTCGGCGACGCCGGCGTGGAACTTGTCCACGTCGGCGTACAGCTCGATGCGGTTGCAGGTGGCGAGCACGGCGGCCTCGGTGGCCGGCTCGGCGGCGACCGTGTCCTGCAGCAGCTTGGTCTGGGCGTCCGCGCTCAGCGCGGCCCGCTCCAGCACGCTGACCGGCGCGCTGCGGTGGCTCAGCCCGACGACGAGGAGACTCATGCCGGCATCACGGCGGGTACGTCCCCGTCGGGTCCCTGGTCGGCGGAGTCGCCTGCGGACGCGCCACGGGCAGTGGCGGCGGGCAGTGCGCCGTCGCCCGCGGCGGTCTCCTCGCCGGCCTTGCGCTGCTCGTGGAAGGCGAGGATCTGGAGTTCGATCGAGAGGTCGACCTTGCGCACGTCGACGCCGTCCGGGACAGACAGCACGGTCGGCGCGAAGTTCAGGATGGAGGTGACGCCGGCGGCCACGAGCCGGTCGCAGACCTGCTGGGCGACGCCGGCGGGGGTGGCGATGACGCCGATGGACACCCCGTTGTCCTTGATGATCTTTTCGAGGTCGTCCGTGTGCTGCACGGGGATACCGGCGACGGGCTTCCCGGCCATCGCGGGGTCGGCGTCGATCAGCGCGGCGACACGGAAGCCGCGGGAGGCGAAACCGCCGTAGCCGGCGAGGGCGGCGCCGAGGTTACCGATACCGACGATGACAACCGGCCAGTCCTGGGTCAGGCCGAGTTCACGGGAGATCTGGTAGACGAGATACTCCACGTCGTAGCCGACACCGCGCGTTCCGTAGGAGCCCAGGTAGGAGAAGTCCTTGCGCAGCTTGGCGGAGTTGACCCCCGCCGCCGCGGCCAGCTCCTCGGAGGAGACCGTGGGCACCGAGCGCTCCGACAGCGCGGTCAGGGCTCGGAGGTACAGCGGAAGCCTGGCGACGGTGGCCTCGGGAATCCCTCGGCTGCGGGTCGCCGGTCGGTGTGTTCGGCCAGTTGCCACGGTGCTCCTGCGGGTAGAGCGGGGCTGCGGGCGGTCATGCGTCCCCAGACCGCCCCGTCGACAGCAGGCTATGTCTTTGTGAACGCGTGCACAAAGATGGTGTCCGATTTGCCCGGCAGAAGTGACCGGGGTCACGCAACCATGCTGCCCTCGCCGGGAACCGGTGCATACGCACCGACGTTCCTTCGTTACTGGGGGCAAACCCGCACACTCTCCTCACGAATCCCGCCCCCGAGACCAAACCGCCGTCGATCCTAAGTGACTTTCCGGGCCAGTTTGGACTACTCGGTCAGTGCCCGGCGCAGCCGCTCCTCGTTCACGCGCCAGAAGGTGTGCTGCTCGCCGTCGATCAGCACCACCGGGATCTGCTCCCAGTACCGGTCGTGCAGGTCACTGTCCTCGGTGATGTCCTTGTGCTCCCAGGACACGCCGAGTTCGCCGCAGACCTTGTCGACGACGAGCTGGGCGTCGTCACAGAGGTGACAGCCGGGCTTGCGGATCAGCGTGACGAGCCGCTCGCGGGGATCGGCCTTGCGCCGGAAAAGGGGACTCATACCGGCCATTCTCCCGCGTCGCCCGCCGGTGGCTCCCCCCGCGCGGAGCCCCTGCTCCACCCCCCGGGCCGCGCGCCCGTTTTACGGCCAGGTCGCGGAGAGTTCACACGCTTCCAACCTCTCGACCGACGGAAGCACCGAACAAACTGGCTATGCTCACGACATGGCCGCTCTCGGATGGCTCACTCCTCGTAGGCGCTCCGCCACGGCGCGCAGCGTGTTGGCAGGCGAGGCCTCGGCGGAGGCTGCCCGCAAGTCGTCGCAGGAAGCGCGGGAGACCCCGCAGGTCGCCGAGGAACCGGACTTCCCGGTGATCGGCGACGACAAGGCGGCCGCCTTCTTCGACCTCGACAACACCGTGATGCAGGGCGCCGCGCTGTTCCACTTCGGCCGGGGCCTGTACAAGCGGAAGTTCTTCGAGACCCGCGACCTGGCCAGGTTCGCCTGGCAGCAGGCCTGGTTCCGGCTGGCCGGCGTCGAGGACCCCGAGCACATGCAGGACGCCCGCGACTCGGCGCTGTCCATCGTCAAGGGCCACCGGGTCGCCGAACTCGCGTCGATCGGCGAGGAGATCTACGACGAGTACATGGCCGACCGCATCTGGCCCGGCACCCGCGCCCTCGCCCAGGCCCACCTGGACGCCGGCCAGAAGGTGTGGCTGGTCACGGCGGCACCCGTGGAGATCGCCCAGGTGATCGCCCGCCGCCTGGGCCTCACCGGCGCCCTCGGCACGGTCGCCGAGTCGGTGGACGGCGTCTACACCGGCAAGCTGGTCGGCGAGCCGCTGCACGGCCCGGCGAAGGCGGAGGCGGTGCGCGCCCTGGCGGCGGCGGAGGGCCTCGACCTCTCCCGCTGCGCGGCGTACAGCGACAGCCACAACGACATCCCGATGCTGTCCCTGGTCGGCCACCCCTACGCCATCAACCCCGACGCCAAGTTGCGCAGACACGCCCGCGAGCAGGACTGGCGGCTGCGGGACTACCGCACGGGCCGCAAGGCGGCCAAGGTCGGCATCCCGGCGGCGGCCGGCGTCGGCGCGGTCGCCGGCGGCACCGCGGCGGCCATCGCCCTGAGCCGACGCCGCCGATAGACGCCTGCGCGGCCACGGTCAGCCGTGCCGCCGTGGTCGGCGCGGGCGGCGCGGGCGGCGCGGGTGGGCGCGGTGGCACCTCCGAGCGAGTAGCGCGTCAAACCCGCCCGCCCTGTTACCGCGCACGGATTATGCCGCGGCCATTTCAACACGCCCCGTACCTCACCGAAACCGGCCGCTTTTCGCTCAACAAGCGGTCAATTTACGGCACTTGATGTGGCGTCAATCGATAAAAGAAGCGACGCAATCGATGATTTGAGCAACTCGGTGTAGCAGTGCCTGCACGAAGCGTTATTCTCCTCAGACGCAAACCGGTACCCCTCCGTCGCTACGACGGGTGAACGGTCCCGCACTGCACGTGATGGAAGCTCTGCCTCTGGGAGTCCCGTGTACCCACACGTCGGGGTTGACGCCTCGGGCCTGGCTACGCTGCGCGCAACAGTCGCAACGGTCAAAGAGACGCTGCGCGGCCTCGTCCCCACCGCGTACGCCGTCCCCGCCTTCGCCGCCGCCGCGCCCGTCGGCCCGTGCTACGCACTGGCCGACGGCAGCGCCGCGGTCGGCAGACGAGGGCGCTCCGCCGGCGCCGCCACCGCCCGCCGCCCGGCCGCCGACAGCGACAGCGCCCGGATGATGGACCTGGTCGAGCGCGCCCAGGCGGGCGAGGCCGAGGCCTTCGGCCGGCTGTACGACCAGTACAGCGACACGGTCTACCGCTACATCTACTACCGCGTCGGCGGCCGGGCCACCGCCGAGGACCTCACCAGCGAGACCTTTCTGCGGGCCCTCAGAAGGATCGGCACCTTCACCTGGCAGGGCCGCGACTTCGGGGCCTGGCTGGTGACGATCGCCCGGAACCTCGTCGCCGACCACTTCAAGTCCAGCCGCTTCCGGCTGGAGGTCACCACCGGCGAGATGCTCGACGCCAACGAGGTCGAGCGCTCCCCGGAGGACTCCGTCCTGGAATCCCTGTCGAACGCCGCGCTGCTCGACGCCGTACGCCGGCTCAACCCACAGCAGCAGGAGTGCGTCACGCTCCGCTTCCTCCAGGGCCTCTCGGTCGCCGAGACCGCCCGCGTCATGGGCAAGAACGAGGGCGCCATCAAGACCCTCCAGTACCGCGCTGTACGCACCCTGGCCCGGCTTCTGCCGGACGACGCGCGCTGAGCCGGGGCCCCCGCACGCCGCCACGGATGGCGACGGCCAACTCACGTTCCGTGAAAGCCCGTTGCCTTTCCGAACCGGTCATCCGCCGTCCGTAACCCAAGTGCCGCGCCAGTCGTTGTGCGGGATACAGGCTCCCTGCGGTCACGTCTTGGCCGACCCTGATCACTCGATCGTGTGGAAGTGGTCGCGGCGTGCAACCCTCAGGACCCCCTGGGGAGTCGACCGTCATGACGAGAGGAGGTGCCGCCAGTGATCGCGAACGTATCAACCCACCGGCGGGCGAACGCCTTCGCCCAGGCCCTGGAGGAGCAGTCCGACCGGGACACGGCGGCCGAGCAGTCCGAAAGTCCGGCGGGATTCCCGCCGACCGCCGAGGAACGCTCCGAGCAGGGCGAACTGCTGACCCTCACCACGGGCCTCGGCGCACTGCCCAAGCCGCAACTCGATCCCGAGGTCAAGGTCGTGCAGCGCGCCCAACTGGTGGCCGCGATGGAGGCCATGCTCCGGGAGGGCACCGGGGCGGCGGACACGCCCGTACCCGGACAGCGAGGGCACGGCCGGGGCGCGCACCGAGCGAGACCGCTGGGCAAACTCCGCCCCCGTTCCCGGCTGACCAAGGGACTCGCCGCGGGCGGCCTGAGCGTCGGCGTGGCCGCAGGAGCCTTCGGCGGAGTCGCCGCCGCAAGCTCCGAGGCCCTGCCCGGCGACTCGCTGTACGGCCTCAAACGCGGCATCGAGGACTTCAAGCTCAACTACCTGACCGACGGCGACGACCAGCGCGGCCAGACCTACCTCGACCAGGCCTCCACCCGGCTCAACGAGGCCCGCCGGCTGATGGACCGCGGCCGCGGTGGCCAGCTCGACCACGAGTCCATCGGTGAGATCCGCCGCACGCTCTCCGGCATGCAGCACGACGTGGCGGAGGGCCACCGCCTGCTCCACGAGGCCTATGAGGCGGACCCCGGCTCGCTCGGCCCGATCCAGGCCCTCTCCACCTTCTCCCGGTCCCACCGCGAGGTCTGGAGCGCGCTCAGCGACAAGCTGCCCGTGCAGCTCGGGGACGTCAAACAGCAGGTGTCGTCGGTGTTCGACGCCATAGACCAAGAGGTCGCCCCGCTGCAGTCCCTGCTCCCGCCGCCGCCCTCCCAGAGCAGCGACGGCAAGCGGCAGGGCACCAGCTCGGCCACCACCGGCTCCTCCGGCGCCCACCGGTCGACCACGCCCAGCGCCTCCGGCCACACCCCGGCCTCCGGCAAGCACACCAGCACCGGAGACCCGAGCGGCTCGGCCACCGGCAGCAGCGGCGAGGGCCTGATCGGCGGCAACACCGGCGGGCTGCTGGAGCCACCGAAGACCGGCCCCGGCAGCAGCGCACCGTCCACCAGCAAGCCCCCGACGACCGCACCGGACGTCACCCTTCCCCCGCTCCTCCCGGGCCTCCTGCCCGGCCTGGGCATCGAGGGCGAGGAAACGCACTGACCCTGACCCCCCACGGATACGACGACGGGGGCGCCCTTTCCGAGCAGGGCGCCCCCGTCGTCGTATCCGGACCAGGTCGTCGTGTCCGGACCAGGCCTCAGACCGGCGTCAGAAGAACTCAGAAGAACACCGAGCGCCGCTGCACCAGCAGCTTGTACAGCGTGTGCTGGATCTGCTCGCGGACCTGGTCGGTCAGGTTGAACATCAGCATCGGGTCCTCGGCCGCCTCCGGCGGATAACCGTCCGTCGGGATGGGCTCGCCGAACTGGATCGTCCACTTCGTCGGCAACGGGATCGCACCGAGCGGACCGAGCCAGGGAAACGTCGGTGTCAGCGGGAAGTACGGGAAGCCCAGCAGCCGCGCCAGCGTCTTCGCGTTGCCGATCATCGGGTAGATCTCCTCCGCCCCGACGATCGAGCAGGGAATGATCGGCGCGCCCTGCCGCAGCGCCGTCGACACGAAACCGCCACGGCCGAACCGCTGGAGCTTGTACCGCTCGCTGAAAGGTTTCCCGATGCCCTTGAAGCCCTCCGGCATCACCCCGACCAGCTCGCCCTGCGCCAGCAGCCGCTCGGCGTCCTCCGCACACGCCAGGGTGTGCCCCAGCTTGCGCGCCAGCTCGTTGACCACCGGCAGCACGAACACCAAGTCGGCCGCCAGCAGCCGCAGATGACGGCCGGCCGGATGGCGGTCGTGCACGGCGACCTGCATCATCAGCCCGTCCAGCGGCAGCGTCCCGGAGTGGTTGGCGACGATCAGCGCCCCGCCCTTCGCCGGGATGTTCTCGATGCCCTTCACCTCGACCCGGAAGTACTTCTCGTACACCGGCCGCAGCATCGACATCAGGACCTGGTCGGTCAGCTCCTCGTCGTAACCGAAGTCGTCGACGTCGTAGTCCCCGGTCAGCCGGCGCCGCAGGAAGGCCAGCCCGGCCGCCACACGCCGCTCCAGGCCCGCGTCCCGCCCCCCGTCACCCGACCGCTCCAACGGCCCCTCCGCACGGCTCACAGACCCGTCTTCCTGCCCCCCGCCCCGGCCCGGCAGAGGCTGGACCTCACCCATCTCCCCGGCCTCGCCGAGCGCGCCGCGCCGACTGCCCGCGCCGCGCCGCCGCGCCGGGCGCTGCACGGCGCTGCCCCGGGACCGGTCGTCGTCGAACGGAATGACCTTGGCGTCCGCCATCGTTGCCGCTCTCCTCAGTTGGCGCTGTGCGTGGTGAGCCGGCCGCCGCCCCTCGCGGCCAGCGCGGCGATCCGGTCGACGGCCCCCGCGAGGGCCTCCGGCGGCACCAGACCAGGGCCCTGGCCGCGCGCGAAGTCCTCGAACGTCTCCGCCGTCGTGTACCGGGGCGTGAAACCCAGCGTCTCGCGCATCTGGACCGTGTCCACCACCCGCCCGTGCGTGAGCAGCCGGATCTGCTCCGGCGAGAAGTCCGTCATACCGAGCGTACGCACCAGCGAACCCGCCCACGTGACCGCGGGCAGCAGCAGCGGCACGGTCGGCCGTCCGAGCCGCCGGGAGCACTGCGACAACAGCAGCACGCCGTCGCCCGCGATGTTGAACGTGCCGCTGTTGAGGGTGCCCCGGCGCGGCTCGTGCGAGGCGATCCGCAGCACCTCGATGACGTCGTCCTAGTGCGCGAACTGCAGCCGCGGGTCGTAGCCGAACACGGTCGGCAGGACGGGCAGCGCGAAGTAGGAGGCCAGCGGGGTCTCCGCGGCCGGCCCGAGGATGTTGGCGAACCGCAGCACGCACACCGCGACGTCCGGCCGCCGCCGGGCGAACCCGCGCACATACCCCTCGACCTCGACCGTGTCCTTCGCGAACCCACCGCTCGGCAGCGACTTCGGCGGAGTCGTCTCGGTGAACACGGCCGGATCACGCGGCGCCGACCCGTACACGTTCGTACTGGACTTCACCACCAGCCGCCTCACGGCCGGCGACTTCTGGCAGGCGCCGAGCAGTTGCATGGTGCCGATGACGTTGGTCTCCTTGACCGTGGCCCGGCTGCCGCTGCCCAGCGCCGTACCCGTCACATCCATGTGGACGACCGTGTCGGCGCCCGTCTCGGCGAGCACCCGGGCGATCGTCGGCTGCCGGATGTCGGCCTGGATGAAGTCCGCCCCGCCCAGATGGTGCGCCGGCGGCACCGCGTCCACGGCGATCACCCGGTCGACCTCCGGATCCCGCTGGATCCGCCGTACGAACCGGCCGCCCAGTTGCCGGGCCACTCCGGTGACGAGCACGACCTTCCCCAAGATCAGCGCCTTCCCTCGTACGTGATGCGTACGGCCAACCTAGCGGGTTGTTGTTGCGCTGTGATGACCGCCCGATGCATGAAGTGACGGAAATTCACTCATCGGAACTTCCAGGTTCCCCCGCGGGTAGGTTCCCCCGCGGGACGGGTGCCCCGAAAACGGCTGTGGCCTCCCACCAGTGCGATGGGAGGCCACAGAAACACGCTGACACGCTCTCGCGCGTCGCCTACTTCTTGTTGCGACGCTGAACGCGCGTGCGCTTGAGCAGCTTGCGGTGCTTCTTCTTGGCCATCCGCTTGCGCCGCTTCTTGATAACAGAGCCCACGACTACCCTCGCTCACTTCTCATCACTCGGTTGTTTGGGCGCCATGGGCCCACACGACCTACGAGGGGCTAGCCTACCCAACCGAGCGCCCAGGTCGTAATCGAGGGGGTAACCCCAGGTCACCCGCGGTCACCCACGGCCACCCGGGGTCGTCGTCAGGCCGTCTCCACCCCCACATAGCTGTCGCGGAGGTACTCGTGTACCGCCTGTTCCGGGACACGGAAGGACCGCCCCACCCGGATCGCGGGCAGATGACCGCTGTGCACCAAGCGGTACACGGTCATCTTCGACACTCGCATCACCGAGGCGACCTCCGCCACGGTAAGGAACTGAACCTCGTTCAGAGGCCTCTCGCCAGCTGCAGCCATGACACACCTGAACCTTCCGCACTCGACGGCCACCGGCTTCCCCTTCCGGTGACTCTTCGTCGTTGCGTGCTCACTCCCCAATGTAGGGGCGGGTGATGCAAGTGGGGAAGAGGTGCACCCATCGCAGGCCTACTGTGACAGACTCGCTCGTTTGAGTACGTAGCGGGTAAGCGGCCGGTAGTGATCAGACCGCACGCCGTCATCAACCGGAACGACGACGGACACGCGCCCCTCCGCCTCCCCCACGAACAGCGCCGGATCATCGGTGTCGGCCAGCCCGATCGCCTCGAACCCCAGCTGACCAGCACCGCAGACCCACCCGTGGTCCCCGACGACCAGCTCCGGCAACGGCCCGCCACCCGCCGCCGCGGCCTCCAGCACGACCCGAACCGGCAGCGGCGAATGACAGTGCACGCCCGGCTCACAACCCGGGCGCCCACCACCGGGTTCCCGCACCAACCCGACCCCCCGCGCGTAGTCCAGTGCACACGTACGTAGACCGAACCGGGTCAATATGTCGACACAGCGACCCTGCGCCGGGGTGAGCACGGCACACCCCGCCGCCGAGAGCGCGTCCGCCAAGCCTGCGTAGAACGCGAGCAGCCGCTGCGGATGCCCGGTCCCGAACAACACCGGCGCCCCCCGCCTCGCCGCCTCCCCGATCCGCCCCGCGAACGCGTCCAGCGCGGCCAGCGTCCGCTCGGGATCGATCACGTCCGGACCCGAAGTGTGCCGGGGATCGGCCGAGACCCCGCACCTCTCCGCCATCAGACCCAGCACGTCCCGCTGCCCCCAGACCCCTTCGGGGTCGATGCCGATCAGCACCCGCGGATCCCGCGCGGCGAACAGCCGGTAACTTCGCAGACTGTCCTCCCGCGAGGTCCCGATCTCCCCGGCGAGCCGGACAGCCAGCAGATGCGCGCGCAGAGCTCCGCCGGTCGACATGCGTGCGATCGTGACGCATCGGGCCGGGCGAGGGGACGGGAACGGACGAAGTCCGCACGGTTGGCCTAACGGCCGAGAAGGATCACGGCAGCAGCCCGCGCAACGGAAACACCGCCCGGCGAGTGGCCCGTACGGCCTGGTCCAGGCGATCAGCGGGGTCGTAACCCGACTCCCACGACGCCCAGTTCACCGGCCAGCGCCCATCCGTCATCCGCTGCGGCCCCAACTGCCGGGTCCGGGCGAACACCTCCTGCCGCCACGGCTCGGGAATCACCGCCTCCGGCGCCACCGGCCTCCCCGCCGCGATCCCCACCAGATGCGTCCACGACCGCGGCACGACATCGACCACCGCATACCCGCCGCCCCCCAGCGCGATCCACTTCCCCCCGGCGTACTCGTGCGCCAGCTCATGACACGCCACCTGCACCGCCCGCTGCGCATCCAGCGACACGGCGAGATGCGCCAGCGGATCCTCGAAGTGCGTGTCGGCCCCGTGCTGCGACACGAGCACCTGCGGCCGGAACTCCGCGAGCAGCTCGGGCACCACCGCGTGAAACGCCCGGACCCACCCCGCGTCCCCGGTCCCCGCCGGCAGCCCGACATTCACGGCCGAGCCCTCGGCGCGGTCCGCCCCGGTCTCCTGCGGCCACCCGGTCTGCGGGAACAACGTACGGGGATGCTCGTGCAACGAGATCGTCAGCACCCGCGGATCCTCCCAGAACGCCGCCTGCACCCCGTCCCCGTGGTGCACGTCGACGTCCACATAGGCGACCCGCTCGGCCCCCAGCTCCAGCAACCGGGCAATGGCCAGCGCGGCGTCGTTGTAGATGCAGAACCCCGACGCGCCTCCCGGCATCGCGTGATGCAGCCCGCCCGCGAAGTTCACGGCGTGCTCGGCGTCCCCCCGCCACACCGCCTCCGCCGCCCCCACGGACTGCCCGGCGATCAGCGCCGACACCTCGTGCATCCCCACGAACGCGGGATCATCGACGGTCCCCAGCCCGTACGCCCCGTGGGCCCCCGCCGGATCCGCCGACGCCGCCTTCACGGCGTCGATGTAGTCCTGCCGGTGGACCAGCCGCAGCGTCGACTCCCCGGCCGGCTTGGCCGCGACGACCTCCAGCTCCCGGTCGAGCCCGAAGGCAGCCACCAGTTTCCGGGTCAGTGCCAGCCGGACCGGATCCATCGGATGGTCCGGGCCGAAGTCATAGCCCGTTACTGCCTCGTCCCACATCAGCTGTGCGCGGCCGCTCATGCCCGCCACCGTATCGGTCCGGTTGAGCGGCGAACGACCTGGCGTACACCAACGTCACCAGCACCAACACCATCGGCACGAGCATCGCCCCCCGGTAGCTCCAGGCGTCGCCCAGTGCCCCCACCAACGGCGAACCGACCAGAAAACCCACGTAATTGAAGATGTTCAGCCGCGCGACGGCCGCATCCGAAGCACCCGGGAACAGCCTGCCCGCCGCCGCGAAAGTCTGCGGCACCAGCACGCACAACCCCAGACCCAGCAGTGTGAACCCGAGCATCCCGACCCAGGCCCCGGACGCCGAGGCCACCACCGCGAACCCGCCCGCCGCCACCAGCGTCCCCAGCCGTACGACCGCCGCCGCCCCGAACCGCCGCACCCCGAAGTCCCCGATGGCCCGCCCCAGCAGAGTGGTCACCATGTACACGTTGTACGGAACGGTCGCCAGCTGCTCCGAGCTGCCCAGCACGTCCTTCAGGTACTTGGCGCTCCAGTTGGAGACGGTCGAGTCCCCGATGTAGGCGAAGGTCATCACCAGGCACAGCGGCAACAGCAGCTTGAAGACGACACCCCCGCCCTGCCCCTGGCCCCGCTCCTGACCCACGGACGCCGGCTCGTCGTCGACGTACCACCGGCTCCCCACGAGCGTCGCGGGCAGCAGCACGGCCACCACCGGCAGGTACGACACCCACAGCGCGAGATGCCAGTGCGCCCCCACCCACGCCAGCGAGGCGCCCAGGATCCCGCCCAGGCTGTAGGCGGCATGGAAGCTGAGCATGATGCTCCGCCCGTACGACCGCTGCAGGCTCACCCCCAGCATGTTCATGGAGGCGTCCAGCGCCCCCACCGCCAGCCCGAACGCGCCCAGCGCCACCGCCAGCTCCGCGATCCGCCCGCCCGCCCCGGCACCGAGCAGCGCCAGCAGCACCAGCGGCTGGGACCAGCGCAGCAGCCGGCTGGGCCGTATCCGCTTCACCAGCTGCTCGGTGGTCACACTGCCGACACCCGCGAGGATGGGTACGGCGGCCAGGAACACCGGCAACAGCGCGTCGGAGATGCCGTACCGGTCCTGGATCGCCGGGATGCGCGTCACGAGCAAGGCGAAGGTGACGCCCTGGGCGAAGAAGCCGAACGCCAGCGAGGCCCTACCGCGCCGCAGCACATCTGTCATGGCGGCGAGCGTAGGGCCCCGGACTACCTGTGGGTAGATCCAGCCAAAGATGAATTTCCTTCAGCTTTACCTGGTGAGTACGTGTGGGTCAGGCGGCGACGGGCGCGGTGGCCCCGGCCTCGCCGACCTCGGCTCCGGACTCGGTCTCGGCCTGGAGCATCTTCTGCATCGGCTCGATGGCCAGTCCACCGCCGACGAGCATGCCGATCCCGATCGCGCCGACCACGAAGACCGTGCCGAGCCAGACCATGGTGTCCACGGGGACGGTGTAGGCACCCACGACCCGCGCGACGCACTCGGTGAGCAGGGCCAGGCCCCAGACGACGGAGTAGGCCCGCTCCTTGCGCAGGAACTCCGCGGACCGGGCCGTCGCTCCGGACGTCAGCCGCGTCCAGGCGGCCTCCTTGGCCGCGTCGGTCTTCACCAGGAAGGGCTTCAGGCCCGCGGTCATCATCGGCTTGCCCATGCGCACGGAGAGCAGGATCCCGATCCCGACGGTGCTGCTGACCACGCCGTCCTTCGCGAGCATCAGCCGGGGGTCACCGGAGACGAAGGTCAAGAGCAGCGAAACGAGGTTGACGGCCAGGATCAGCCCGGCGAGTCCGTTCGCCTTCCGCTCCTTCACCAGGGCCCACACGGTCCGCACCGCCGGCACCACACTGCTCCAGGCGAGCGCGGCGAAGGTGCTCATCCCGAGGGCATCCTTGAACAGGTAGTACGAGCCGAGCGGCACCGCCACGTCCAGGATCAGCGGCTTGAAGTTGTCCAGCACGCTCGGGTTCTGCTTCTGCTGCTCGGTCCGGCCCTGGGCCCCCGTGTTCTTCGTCATGCCCTCAGCTTCGCCCCCGCAGGGGGTCCGCCTGTAGAAACGATCGTCCGGACGTCCGCATGACAATTGTCAGGGTCCGGCCCGATGGCTCAGGTCATACCAGCAGTTCGGCCAACTCCCCCATGGACGAGAAAAGTTGATTCGCCCCCGCCAGCCTTGCCGCCGGCGTCATCGCGGTGAACCCGAAGACATCCATCCCGGCCGCAACGGCCGCCTGGACTCCCAGCGGGGAGTCTTCTATGACCACACACCGCTCCGGTGCGACCCCCATGCGCTCGGCCGCGTGGAGAAAGAGGTCGGGCGCCGGCTTGCCCCGGCCCACGTCCTCGGAGCTGAAGATCCGCTCCTCGGCGAACCACCGGTCGAGCCCGGTCGTACGATGCCCGACGCGGATCCGCGCATGGCTCCCGGAGGAGGCGACGCAGTACGGCACCCCGTCCGCGGCCAGCTTCTCGAGTACCCCCTCGACGCCTGCGACGGGCTGCAACTCCCGCTCGAACGCGGCGAACACGCGCGCGTGGAAGACGTCGTCGAAGTCGTCCGGCAGCCGCTGCCCGGTCCGCTCCAGCACCAGTTCGTGGATCCGGTGCATGGCCGATCCCATGTAGTCCCGGATGGAGTCCTCGTACGACGTCGGGTGTCCCAGCTCGGTCAGATAGGCGGCCAGGTGCCGATTGGAGATCGGCTCACTGTCGACGAGGACACCGTCGTTGTCGAAAATGACAAGGTCATAGCGCATGCATTCGATCATAAACGCAGAAAGGCCCACGCCATACGGCGTGGGCCTTTCTCAAAAATTGTTCGGCGGCGTCCTACTCTCCCACAGGGTCCCCCCTGCAGTACCATC